>JALOMS010000262.1 GCA_025455345.1 Thermoflexibacter sp.
CCAATAAAAATGAGGTTAAGACAGCGTGGAGTAATTAATTATTTGCACAGCAAAAATATAGCCCAGAGGTGTTAAATAAAATAGCCCAAGTAGAGAATGGCTTATTTACAAGGGTAATCATTGATGGTAAAACCCAAACTATTAATGATAAAATGAATCAATTAAATATTAGGGGATTGAGTATTGCCGTAGTGAACAATTATAAAATTGAGTGGACAAAAGGATATGGTTTTGCTGATGAACAAGCCAATAGAAAAGTAAATGAAAATACGCTCTTTCAAGCGGCTTCAATCAGTAAATCTTTAAATGCTTTGGGGGCGTTAAAGTTAGTACAAAATAATAAAATTGACATTTTTGCCGATATTAATACGCATTTAAAGTCTTGGCAATTTCCTTATGATAGTATTAGTAAAGAAAAAAAAATCACCTTAGCCAATTTACTTAGCCATACAGCAGGTTTAAGTGTACATGGATTTATGGGTTATGATAGAAATAGCAACATACCTTTATTGACTGAAATATTAGATGGGAAATCCCCAAGTCAAAGTCCTGCAATTAGGTCATTAATTGAACCCAATAAAGTATTTGAGTACTCAGGGGGAGGAACCACTATTTCACAACTTATGATAGAAGATGTTTCCAATCAACCATATCACAAGTTCATGCAGGAAAATGTTTTGAAGCCATTGAATATGAACAATAGCTTCTTCAATCAACCGCCACCCAATGATAAACTCAACCAACTGGCTACTGGGTATGATGCAGATGGAAACGAAATAAAAGGCAAATTTCATATATATCCTACACAAGCAGCAGCTGGATTATGGACTACACCCACTGATTTAGCAAAGTATATGATTGACATTCAACTTTCAATTAAAGGACAATCCAATAAAGTAGTAAACAAAAATTTTGCATTACTGCATACTAATCGCTACTTAGAAAACGAAGATGTTACGATGGGTTCATTTAGGCAAGAACGAAACGGAGAAGCCTATTTTTTCCATGATGCAGCCAACGATGGTTTTCGTGGGCTGTATTTTGGTAGTATAGAAGGTGGAAATGGTATAGTAGTATTTGTAAACTCTGACGTTGGAGATATTATTTATGATTTGTTGAACACGGTTGCAAACGTTTATAATTGGAAAGGTTTTGATAAACCTGAAATGCTAAAAACAATCATCATTGATGCTGCCCAAGCCAAAAAGTATGAAGGAATATATACTTTCGAGGGTAAAATCGCTGAGGTAAATAGCAAGAAAGATGGTCTATATTACTGGACAGACGGCAGAGAGGCTAAGATGTATTTTACTACAATCACAGATTTTATAAACATTGAGTATCCATCAAAAAAGAAATTTGTATTTGACGATAAAGGAAATGTGGAAGGCTTCGAAAGAATGATTAACGAGGAGAAATTTCCAAATGCAAAAAAAATAAATGAGGTAGATAGTTTGAGTGTAAATGAAGAAGAATTTAATAATTATGGAATGTATTTATTAGAATCAAAAAGATTTGATGATGCTATTAAATACTTAACAAGAGGTTCTATTTTATTTCCGAACAGCCCCTATATCAAATTAAGAATAGGGCATACCTATTTGTTCAAAAATGAAGTGAATAAAGCTATTGACCAATATAAAATTGCACTAAATAAGGCAGGTGATAACGTTAAAGATGTTCAACTTGTTTTACAAGAAAATTTTGAAAGGTTTTCTTTGTTAGGATTTGATGAAATGTTAATCAATAGGATTAAAAAAGAATTGAATCTTTAATTTAGAATATTAATATAAAAGAATATACGTATTAGCATACTTAATTATACAAAAGTTGAGTAGCCTTTTTGTTGAATGCAATAAAGGAAGCCTCTTGGTTGAAGCAACAGACAAAGACAAATTCAAATTTGAAAGAGCAGGGGCAGAATTTGAATTTAATTCTATTGAAAAACAATGATTTTAATCCAGCCAGGTGGGAAAATTAATTTTACAAAAGAATAAAAACAGCACCCAAAGCAGGTTGGCTTTTTAAAGCACAAGTCTAAAAAGTGTTTGGTAATTGATTTTCAAATACTTATAAACACGATGAAAAGAGAGCCAACCATAATATGTATTACTCATTCTAAAATCATTTGTCCATTATCTAAAATCAATATAATTTCTTAATAATATGAACAATAAAATATTGATAATTAACTACTTAATCTTAATGATTGCTCTTTTGCCTTTCAGTTGCCAAGCACCTGCCAAAGAGGAAAATAAAAATAATACAGAGGCAAGCCCTTTATCTTCCCAGGTTGGGAATGAAAAATATGTGATAAATACAAAGGAAAGCGTGATAACATGGAAAGGCTCTATGCTCATCAGTACAGATAGCCACACTGGGTATGTATCTCTGACCAAAGGAGAACTCATGCTTGAAAACGGTCAGCTTGTGGGCGGCGCAGTTGAAATCGACATGAATACCATTACAGATGAAGTCCATGGAAGTGATAATGGACTTGTGGAGCATTTAAAAGACGCTGATTTTTTTGATGTAAAGAAATTTCCCCTTTCTACCATCGCCATCACCAAATTTCCATCAGAGAAAGGTGAGCATAGAGTTGCGGGGAATTTAACGATTAAAGGTATCACGCGCCCAGTTACTTTTCCTGCCAAAATGGAAGTAAAAAACGGAATATTCAAAGCAGATGGCAAATTAGTCATTAACAGAACACATTGGGGGATTCATTATAACTCAGCAACGCTCGGCTTCTTGGATAATTTAGCAGATAAAGCTATTTCAGATTCCGTTAAGTTTCATATAAAAATTGTAGCAAAAAAGCCTCTCTCTACTGCTGAAAGGGAAGCCGAAAGGAAAAAATGGGAAGCTACCCCTGATGGTATATTTTACAAAAAATGGGAAGAATCTCCCGCAGGTAAAAAAGTGTATGCTAATGAAGCCAAAATAAGGGAGTCCATTAGGGATTCTACCAATATGGAAGGGTTTGTAACCTCTCTTTCTCTTCCACAAGGCGCAAGATTAGGTTTCGGAGTGATGGTCAGGATTAATGGAGATGATTATATTCTTGCTTTTGGGATAGAAGAGTCTAATGAATTTGAGCAATTACGTAGCCTGAAAGTGAATGACAAAATCATGATAAAAAGCCGTAACGTATCGCACGCACCCAAGTATGCCTACCCAATCGTAGCGGGCGACTATGTAGAACGAGATAGTAAAATAATTTATAAGCGTGTCCCTCGCAAAGGTGGTTGCTAAATAAATAAATAGACATCTTTCTTAATTTAACGTATTGATTTTTAACCACTAAGACACTAAATCACGAAGGAATTTGAAAAATACATAAAAATAAACCCAACTGAATCAAGGTTAAGCCTTGAATCTTTTTTAGGCACAAGCGTTACGCCTGTACCAGCAGGATATTTTTCAAAATAAAAACACAAAATACGAATAATGAAACAAATAAAATATATTTTCATTCTATTGCAAGGATTGGTTTTCTTTACTCCCTGCAACGGACAGGTACAGTCAAACCTGCCAACACAAAACTCAGGTCAGATGAAACTCATCAAGACACAAAGCAAAAACGTAGGCGACAATGTGCATTGTGGTTTGCAAGACAGAAAGGGAAATCTTTGGTTTGCTACCACAGCCGATGGCGTTTTTCGCTATGACGGAAAGTCTTTTACCCATTTCACCACCAAAGATGGACTGAATAGCAATGGCATTTTTGCAATTTATGAAGATAAAAAAGGGAATATTTGGTTCGGAACAGATAAAGGGTTATGTCGCTATGATGGGAAAACATTTACTCCTATTCCTGTATCAACGGTCAATACAGATTACATAGACCATTTTACCAATAAGCCAACCACCACTATTTTTGTGAATAGCATTTTAGAGGACAAAAATGGAATATTTTGGTTTGGGGCTGAAAATGGCGTTTATTGCTATGATGGCAAGATATTTACCCGTTTTTTAGACAACCCAAACCTTGCTAATCCCACTCAATTTGACCCTAAATTGGTGCTGTGCATGATAGAAGACAAAAAAGGGAATATTTGGTTTACGACCAGAGCAGAAGGCATTTATTGCTTTGATGGTAAAACTTTGTTCAACTACAAACCCAATAATGAATCATGGTTTCGTGGACTTTTAGACGACAAAGACGGAAACATTTGGATAGGTAGAAGGGAAAAAGGCGTTTGTCGATATGATGGAAAAACGTTTACGAATGTATTGCAAAACGGTAGTTTTGATTCGTGTACAGTCAACGAAATTACGCAAGATACCAAAGGGAATATTTGGTTTGCTACCGAAGGAGTTTGGCGTTATGATGGCAAAACCTTTGAAAATATCTCAAAGAAAAATGATTTGCGCCATGACGGTACTTGGTTTGTCTTAGAAGATAAATCAGGCAATTTTTGGATAGGTACAAGGGAAACTGGTTTGTATCGCTATGATGGAAAAACCTTTACCCGCTTTTCGGAATAAAAATATAAAAAACTAATAATGAACCCGACTGGTTCAAGGCTTAGCCTTGAATCTTTTTTAGGTACAAGCGTTACGCTTGTATTAGTAGGAGAGGCTTTTTTTAAATAAACACACAAAATGCTAATAATGAAACAAATACAATACATTTTTATTCTATGGCAGGGCTTAGTCTTCTTGATTTCTTCTTGCAATGGACAGGTAAACACAAATACTGCTAACCCAAGCCCAACAGTCATCAAAAACTTTAAAGCAGTAGGTTTAGCTCCCGATTTTGATACGACCTTAGTCAGTCAATACATCAGAGCCATTTTTCAAGATTCAAAGGGAAATTTATGGTTCGGGACTTTGGGCGAAGGCGTAGTGAGATATGATAAAAAAACGCTGAGATACTTTGCTAATTCTGAGGGTTTTATTTCCCAAAGTGTATTTGCGATTAATGAGGATAAAACGGGTAATATGTGGATTGGGACTGACCAAGGCGTGTATAAATATGATGGAGCAACATTTAGAAATTATAATGAAAAAGATGGGCTAAATCATCTTGATATAAGTCGGAGGAGTATTCTTGTGGATAGATTGGGTAGAATTTGGGTAGGCACTCACGGAGGTGTCTATCAATATGACCCCTTTGCTGATAAAGCTGGTAGCAAGTGTTTCTCCTTGTTTTCTTTGTTGGGAACGGTAAATGTGGCTGGAATGATGGAAGACAAAAGTGGTAATATTTGGATTGCTACCTCAGACAAAGGTGTTTTCCGCTATGATGGAAAAACAATATTAAACTTCAATGAAAAAGAAGATTTGGGCGAAAACTATGCAGGTGGAATAGCACAGGACAAAGCTGGCAATATGTGGTTTACCATGAAAAACGGCATTTGTAAATATGACGGCAAGGCTTTTACAAAATATACACCCAAAGATGGCTTAGGTGGCACTGAGTTTTGGGGAATCATTATAGAACAGTCAGGTATCATTTGGGTTACGGCAAGAGGGGCTACTACTCGATTTGACCCTTCCGTTCCCTTGCCAAATCCAAAAGCATTTACGGTTTTTACACCCGCTAACGGTCTTAATTGCTGCGTTCAAAGTATGTTTCAAGACAAGTCAGGAAATATGTGGTGGGGTGCAGGGGCTGGGCTTTACCGCTTTGATGGCAAGGGCTTTTATCAAGTGAAAAAGAAGGGACCTTGGTAGGATTGGGCAAGAGGGTAAAAATGGTAAATGCCTGACAATTTTTATAGAAAATTTACCCAAGTCCAGCAGATTTTCAGCGCATTTTCTTAGCCTTCTTCGTTTTTTCTTTGACAAATAAACCTGCGGTATATTTTTCGTATAGTTCAAAGAGAAACACCATGCGTTTCGCCTCTGAGAGGAAGGGCTGAGGTCTGTAAGCCAAGTCCACAGCTTTGTCTAAGGCTATGTGTGCCTTGACCAAGGCAGGAGGCATAGACAAGGGGTCGTAAAGGTCTGCCAAAGAACTATCTGGGAAAATTGCTCTTGCGTCTAAAACTTTTTGGGCGGCATTTTCTATTGCCTTGATTTGCTTATCGTTAGGGTTTTCAGGGAAAGGGAAGTTGTTGTAAACAATGCTTGCAGAATATCTATAATCACTTTTTAAGCGACCACAAACATTGCTTACCCAAGCTATATGCTTTTGTGAGGTTAAAACTCCAAAATGAAACAATGTCGCATCAGGGATAAACATACAAGTATCTCCTGCGATGAAGTTTTTGTCATAAAAGCCCATTGGAATATACTTCCTATTTTCTGACGAAACTCTTGGAATAAGAATAAAGGAATCTGGATTGTTTGTATCTCTGAATAAAGATGGAGTATTCGCATATTGTTGTGTTTCTTTGCCTTTACTATTTTCTCTAAATTTCTTCACTTTTTTGACAACATCAAAGACAAAAGGGAGTTCTCTTAACTCATTGGGAGTAGCTTCTTTTAGCCACAGGCAATATTTATTTATGCCATTGATGAACTCTCTTGCTCCTAAAAAGTGTTTGATAAATCTATGGGATTGGGGTTCTTTTTTTAGAAAATCATTTTTTTCCTCTTCTGAAAAAAGGAAATTTCCCCCGTCATAAGGAGAATTGCCTCTCTTCATCTCAGGGACATTGCAAATTGGTTTGCTTCTTGCAATTATAACAAAATCCTTTCCTTCCACTAAATAGGGACTTATATTTCTCACCTCAATTTCGTGTGGCTCCCCTTTAATGTCATCATAATCAAAAATTTTCTTGCTTTCTGTATCATAATTAGCAAAGCCAATAATTATACAATGAACAGCCGCCTTTCCTTTTGCTTCATTAGTCCAATTAAAAGTACGATGGGCAAAGTGAATCTTGATTTTA
>JALOMS010000263.1 GCA_025455345.1 Thermoflexibacter sp.
AGTTCTGTACGAGCAAATTCTCTTGCGGCTTGTTGGACAGCCAATTGTTCTTCAGTTAATTGAAAGGTCATTTTTGTAATTGTTTATCGATTAAAATATTAAGATAAAACTACTCTTAAATATCTATTGTTTTGATTAATTCTTCTACTTGCAAGCGATTCATGCCTGCTTTTATGTCTTGGTGATAGAGTAAACGAATTATCTTTTTATCTATCTCGCTGTATTGAGTAGTTATAGTCCATGCTTGGTAAAAAATGCTGTCAGGATAATCATTCGTATCATTCATTAGACCCAAAGATTGTGTGAGTTCTTCTCTTAACAAATGCCGCCTTTCTACATCTCTTTGGGTACGAAATACATCTACGTACATAGACCCCTTATTGATATAATGCTGTCCATCCCAATATACCCAAAATAAGCCCCAATTCCCAGCAACGTATGCTTGGGCTGAAGGCTCTATTTTGGCATAATCTGCACCGCTTCCTAAAAAAATATGGAAATTTGCATCTTCCAAGCGATTAACTCTAACGATTTGGATAGATTTAATCAAATCATTGATTTCTTTGATAATATTATCAAGTTCAACGCTTAGTTCTGGCATTTGCGCTCCTGACATGAATATACGCATACCTGTCTGCCACTTGCGAATACGCGCATCTATACCCCCAAATTCAGCCCCTAATGCCACCTTTAAAAAATATTTTTTCTCAGGTGTTAATTGCTCAGTAGAAATAGGTTGTATGCCTTGCGAACAAGCACTTAGCGCAAAGATTATCAGCAAGATAAAGTATTTATACAGTTTTATTCTCATAAAAAATCATATTTGAAGGCAAGATAAATAGAATAAATGAGAAATTTTAATTACTAAAATAAATGCGTAATAGTCAATGTACAAAATACTTTATACATTGCCCATTACACATCAAAAATTAATTTTACTTAATAAGAATTTCTACTTATTGCTTATAAGGAGAAGATTCGTTCGCATAAGCACTATTTTTCAAACTTCAATGCTTCATCTATTACCTGAGCATTTTCTACTTTATCTCTGCCATTGGTATGCCCATTTTCATTGAAGGTTTCTATGTACTTCAGTAGGTTTTCTCCACCCGGAAACTGCTTCAGATTATCTAATATGCTTATCATATCTCCATCACTTCTCAAAGTTTTAACCACTTCTTTCATCACAGGCATTAACATACTGACATTCATCAATGTGCCAATAATACCGCCTGTATTGGAGATAGAAGCATTCCCATTGGCTTCAAGTTGTCCATTTTGATTAGATAATCCATTGATATTCAAAAACTTAATACTTTCTATTTTTTCAGCAGGTAACATAAGTTTCTCAATAATCTGTGGCAGGAGAGGAATAAGTTTTTCCAAAGCCTGTGATAGTAAGGCGTTCTTGCCTATGGAATTTTCCGCTTCTAATTTTGCGGCAAGGGCTTTTGCTTCTGCATTACCGATTTCTAAGATTGCCTTAGATTGATTGATTGCCGCTTGCAGTTCTAATTCTGCGGATTCTTTTTTGGCTTTGGCAATGGTTAAGAGTCTATATGCCTCTGTATCACTTTCTACATTATTTTTTGCCAATTGTACTTGCGCTTCTTTCTCCGAATTAATGACCTCGATTTGTTTTTGACGATTAGCCACTTCTATCGCTTTGACCGTAATCGCTTGCTCCTCTGCCTTGATTTTCAAGGATTCTTGTTTAGCTGTTTCTTCTAACATTGTGAGCTTTTGCTTCAGCTGTTCGGCGGTCATCGTTTCTCTTTGGATTTTGGCGATTTCTACAGCTTGTTCTTTTTCTTGTAGAGCTACCAAAATTGTTTTTTCTCTTTGTGCTTCTACCACTTTGGTTTCTTGTAACTTTTTCTCTTCGGCTATTTTTACGCCTCTTTCCTTTTCTATAAAGGCTTGTTGTTCTATGGATTCTTGTTCTTGTTTTGTTTTCTCCGCTAAAGCATTTTCTTTAGATACTCTTTCTTTAATTTCTCTTTGTTGGATAGCTTCTTTTTCCTTCAAATCTTGCTCTATTTGGAGTTGTTTAGTTCTTGCTTCTTGATTTTGCACAGCAATAGTTATTTCTCTCTCTCTCAGACGTTTATTAGCTGATTCTGCTTCTCCAGAGGTGCGTTGTGCGATTTCTTTAATACCTTTGGCATCCAAGACATTGTTCTCATCATGTTTAGAAAGAGGTAATTGTTCCAAATAGTGAATCGCCACATCATCAAGACGATAGCCGTTGAGAATGACATCTCCGCCTTGCGTATGCCCAAGAGCTATTAATATCTCGTCCCTGAATTGATGACGGTTTTGGTACAATTGGTCAAAAGTCAATTTAGAGCCTGCCGTTTTTAATGCGTCTGCAAATTTTGCTTCAAATAATTCTTTGATTGTCAGAAGATTAGAAGCACGCTCACAACCAATTGTCGTTGCAACTCGCCTGATGTCCTCCTCTACGGAATTGATTTTTACATAGAAATCTACCTCGACTTCCGCTCTAATACCATCAGCACAAGAAAGACTATCAGAGCCTTTGCGGACGATTTTGACGATTTTGACTGTCAAATCTATGGTCTCAATACGGTGAATAAGCGGTACTACTACTGAGGAACTCATAGACACGCTTGGATGTGAAAATCCTAAACCTGTCTTGACCAAGGCTGTACCTGGTGCCGCTTTTTTCAAAAAAGCATTGAGTAAAGCAAAAATGAAAACAAAAAACAATACTACCAATCCCGCAGGAATTAGGATAGCATAAATGTCCAAAAGCATGAGGTATGTCATGGTGATTTTTATAAAATTGTTGTGGATTAAGATATTCTAAATCAATATACGTAATATACTCAAATAAAGATAGAAGAAATAAGAATAAAAATTTTTAATCTATGAGAGCAAATACAAACGCATGATTCTTTCCATCGTATTTTCTATCAAATATTCAGTTTGATTGATGGCTTCTTGCAAACTCATCGGCTTGTCAATGATAGAAAAAAGGCTATCAAATCCATGTTGGTAGAGGGTTTGGTAGCCCTTACCAAGTGTTCCAGCGACACCAATGACAGGGATATTGTACTTTTTGGCAATATGAGCAACTCCTAATGGAACTTTGCCAAAGGCAGTTTGGAAATCCATTGCTCCTTCTCCTGTAATGACTAAATCTTTGTTAGCAGCAGAAAATTGTTTTATCGTTTCTTCTAATTGTGTGATATTCAGCACGATTTCTACTCCTTTCTGCATCTGTGCATGAAGAAAAGCAGTAAGTCCGTATCCTAAACCGCCTGCGGCACCTGTACCTTGCTGATTTCGCAAGTTTGTTAGATTGGGGAAGGTAACTTCTACCAAATCAGCAAAATGAGTTAGATTTTCTTCTAAGATTTCTACCATTGCTGGAGTTGCTCCTTTTTGGGGAGCAAAGACCGCAGATGCTCCTTTGTTTCCTAATAAAGGGTTTTCTACGTCAGAGGCAATGATGATTTCTATCTCTGCAAAATTAGCAAAATGAGTTAAGTCTATTTCCTTGATTTCTTTGAGATTACCACCACAGACATTGATTTCTTTATTGTTTTTGTCTAAGAATCGCGCTCCTAATGCTTGCAACATTCCTGCGCCTCCGTCATTAGTTGCGCTACCACCTATACAAACGACAATTTTAGGATTGGTAAGGTCTGCAATTCTTTCTAAGGCATTTTTTATTAATTCGCCCGTACCAAAGGTGCTTGTTTTCAATGGATTGCGCTCATTTTCTGCTAATAAAGGCAATCCTGATGCAGTGGCGATTTCTATCAAAATGGTATTTTCTTCTGCAATGATGGCATAGTGAGCGCGTACAGGTCGCCTAAGCGGGTTATTGACTTCCAAATAAACTTTTTCTCCCTTTTTTGCGGCTAAAATCGCATCTATCGTACCCTCTCCCCCATCAGCCATAGGGATTTTGAAAACTTCAGCATCTTGCTTAACTCTTCGAATGCCTTTTTCCATGCTATTGGCAATCTGCTCAGCAGAAAGAGAACCTTTGAAACTATCGGGAGCAATAAGAATTTTCATATTTTTAGCTTAAACGCCTTGTTACTTCTTCTAAAATTAAGTCTTCCCAAACTTGGTCTATGTCTGGCAATTGCATAATTTCGCTCATGATGATGTCTTGTTTTTTACCTTTTGCTAAGGCTTCCGAGTAGCGTATTTCGGGGCTGAAAGTAACCATGCTATACAAAGGTGTCCATCTTTCGGGATAAAGCTCATACATCTTTGCTTCTATTTTCTTTCTTAGTAAAAATTTTTCATCTGCTACTAAGTCCCTCATTTCTGTAAAGTTATTCAGTGCTAACTCTGCAATAGAGTCAGCGTCAGGGATACGCAAATTTTGGTACTCTTGTAGGCTTTTTTCCCAATTATCTTGGTACTTGTCCAAGATTTGATTTAATACCAAACAGTCTTCAAAACCCGCATTCATGCCTTGTCCATAAAAAGGCACAATTGCATGAGCGGCATCCCCGATTAAGGCTATATCAGTTCGATAAACCCAAGGACGGCACTTCACCATGACCAGCGAAGAAGTAGGATTGGTAAAAAACTCGTCTGCCAAATTGGGAATAAGCGCAAAGGCATCGGGAAAAACTTGTTGGAAAAAATCATTGACTTCTTGCGTAGTCTGCAAGCGAGCAAAAGAAGGATTCCCCTCATAAGGAAAAAATAAGGTACAGGTAAAACTTCCATCTATATTAGGCAAAGCAATGAGCATAAAGCTCTTACGAGGCCAAATATGCAAAGCATTTTTTTCCAAAGCATGATTCCCATTAGACAAAGGAGGGATAGTCAGTTCCTTATATCCATATTCTAAATACGTTTGCGAATAATTAAATCTTTCTGTCTTTTGGAGGGCAAGCCTTACTGCGGAAAAAGCACCATCTGCACCAAAAATTAAATCAGAGTTTATTTTTTTAATTTGTTGATTTTCAGTATTTTGCAAAATAATAGTTTTTTTGTCTAAGTCCACCTCCTCGCATTTTTCATTAAAATAGAATTGGACAGAGTGATGTTGGGCGGCTTGACGGATAAGTTCCATATTGAGCAATCCCCTTGATACCGAATAAATCGCCTGTCCTTCTTTGCCGTAGGGTTGGAAGGTAAGATTGCCTTGCAAGTCATGTATCATGCGCCCATGCATAGGAATAGCAATTTTTTTGATGGATTCTGCCATGCCTACTTTTTCCAAAGCCTTCCAACCTCTATCACTCAAAGCCAAGTTGATAGAGCGTCCTCCGATGTAGCCCTTCTCGCGCGGGTCTCCCCTGCGCTCAAATACTTGTATTTGGTATTTCCTTTGAGATAAATAAATAGCTAATAATGAGCCTACTAATCCCGCTCCAAGTATGGAAATTTGCTTCATAATCATTTATAATATTTACTCTTTATCATCAAAATCTAATCTAATAGGGATTTCTACTTCTATGCTTTGTTTGATATTATTGACGATTTTCTTGCGTAATAGCCAGAAAATAAGGAATAATAGCAAGTAAAATATGCCAACAATAAAAAAACCGTAGAACTCGCTCCCTAACAAATTGTCCAAATAAAATGCAAACGCCAAACTAATAAATAATAGGGTAAATGCTCCTAAAATCATCATTATCACCGCCTTCATCATCTTAGCAATGAGGCGAACCATGATTTCTTTTGCATCTAATTTGATAATCTCGAGATTGACTTCTAAGTATTTAATAATGCTATCTAACATGAAAAAACTGAATTTTGAAATTGAAAATCAAAGGTAAGAATATTTTTATGATAATGCTGAGGTAGCTATAATTTCTCACGCTTCATTACAGGCAAAAATAAAAAAATGAAATCTATCAATAAAACTACACGATATTTATTAAGTGAATTAGATTGTTTTAGTATTTTTGTTAAAATTCTATTTTCTACAATTTTAATTTCAATAAACGACATGAAAATACTCATTATCAATGGACCTAATCTCAATTTGTTAGGGAAAAGAGAGCCTGAAATATATGGATTACAAACTTTTGAGACCTATTTTGAAATCTTACAAAAAAAATTTCCAAAAATTACTTTAGAATATTATCAGAACAATGTAGAAGGAGAAATCATCAATAAGTTGCATGAATGTGGTTTTGGTGGTTATGATGGGATTGTCTTGAACGCTGGCGGTTACTCTCATACCTCAATAGCAATGGGAGATGCTATTACGGCTATCAAAACTCCTGTCATAGAGGTACATATCTCCAATACTTTTGCAAGGGAAGAGTATCGCCACAAAAGTTATTTGAGCAAAAATTGTAAGGGATTTATCTGCGGATTTGGGTTAGATGGTTATCGTTTAGCGATTTTACACTTTTTAGGATAAGTAATCAGTCTATCAAAGACTTGTACATAATATAAGTATCTACTAAGCCAAGCGTTTGATGTCTAAATCCTTTGGGCGTAGTACCAATAATTTGGAAACCACATTTTTGCCATAATCTTACCGCAACAGTATTGGTACTTACAACAATGTTAAATTGTATGCCTACATAATTTTTTTCTTTGGCAAAAGCTATCGAGTGTTCGCACAAACTCCTGCCAATTCCTTTTCCATGATGACGCGGGTGTACCATGTAGCCGCAATTGGCAATGTGGTTTCCTAAGTCTATATGATTGGGTTTAATAAAGTACGTGCCTACTACTTGCTCATTGTATATGGCT
>JALOMS010000264.1 GCA_025455345.1 Thermoflexibacter sp.
CCCTCTCTGTATAGAATTAACTCGTTTGTATAGCCACAAGTATTAGTTTTACGTTAAAGTTGGTATAAGAAACTCCTTAAAGAATATCGTGAAAGAAATCAAACTATATATCATTTTTATACTTATCTTACTACTAAGTAATACTGTTCGGGGGCAAGATTTGGCAGGTTTGAAGCATTTGGACAGCTTGAAAAATATAATACAAGCTGACACTTTGATAAAAAACAGTGAGGAGGTAGCCAGACTCAAATTAGCATACGAAATACTTGAAAATAAAAATCAAGTTGCTCTTTTGCAGAAAGACAATGAATTGATGAGAGCCACCGCTCAGAAGCAGATACTTATCATTGTCGTAGCAGTAACGCTTATTATTTTTCTAACTATTTTGATTATTATCTTATACTTAAGCAATTCCAAAGCGCAAAAACTTAATCAACTTCTCGCCAAGCAACGCAATGAACTGGAAGATAAAAATGAAGAAATTAGGCAACAAAAAGAAGAAATAGAGGCAATTAATAATAATTTGGAGCAAACTGTAGTCCAGCGCACCCAACAACTTCAGTTTACAGTCGGTAACCTGTCGCATCGCAATCAGGATTTAGAGCAATTTTCCTATATCGTTTCTCACAATCTGCGCGCACCCATTGCCCACTTGATAGGACTTGCCAATGTTTTTAATAAGGAAAATATTGCAGACCCCATGAATCACGAAATTCTTGCTCATGTCCAAAAATCTGCCTATAATTTGGACATGATAGTAAAAGATTTGACCCACATATTGAGTATAAGAAATGATTTGACCTTAAAGAAAGACAACATTAATTTACAAGAACTTACTGATAAGGTTTTAGAAGACTTACAGGCAGATATTGAGGTAGCTAATCCTAAAATACTCTACGATTTTAGCAAGGCTCAGGGGATTTATTCGGTCAAACCCTATATAGAAAATATGCTTTATCAACTTCTCTCCAATGCAATCAAGTACAGAAAAAAAAGAATCCCTTTGCAAATACAAATAGCTTCAGAAATCAAAGATTGTATGTTTGTTATCTCTGTCAAAGACAACGGTTTGGGGATAGATTTGAGTAAAATAGACCCATACAAAGTCTTTGGACTTTACCAGCGTATGCACACGCACGTTGACGGAAAGGGCTTGGGGCTTTATTTGGTCAAAACACAAGTAGAAGCTCTTGGTGGCAAAGTAAACTTAGAAAGCGAGGAGAATATTGGCTCTACTTTCAAACTTTTTTTGCCTATCTAACATTACTCATACTGCTCTATTTTTCTTGGATACTCTCAAAAAAGACTTTTTCAGTAACCTCAGCGTACTTAATCGCTTTTTGGCGGAATAACTGATAAGATGCATATACTTTCTTACTCATAGGGTCAGACGCAGCGAGTTGGTCATAGATTTCAAAAGCATACTTTCTTAAAACTTCTAATACATCATTGGGAAAACGTTTCAATTGGACTTTTTCCTCTGTAATGAGCTTTTCCAAATAAATAGCATTTTTTGTTTCAAACTCTGCAAATATCCAATTATGCAGTTTGTGTGTTGCTGCCTCTATGATTGCTTTCAAATCATTGGGGAGAGAGTGATATGCTTTCGCGCTGATAATCGTCTCCAAAGGTGTTCCGGGTTCGTGCCATCCGGGGTAATAATAATATTTTGCAACCCTATGTAAGCCAAGAAGATAATCGTGAAAAGGACCTATCCATTCCGTAGCATCTATTACCCCTCTTTCCAGATTGGTATAGACTTCTGCGCCTGCGACTGTTACGGTAGAGCTTCCCGCTTTAGTCATTACCTTACCGCCCAACCCGGGTATTCTCATTATCAAGCCTTTGAGGTCTGCCAAGCTATTGACTTCTTTGTTGAACCAGCCGCCCATTTGCATACCTGTACAGCCTCCCAAAAAAGGAATCAAACCGAACGGTTCGTAGGCTTCTCTCCAAAGCTCCAAGCCTCCTCCGCGCAAAATCCAAGAAATCATTTGTTGGGCATTCATTCCAAAGGGAACAGAAGCGAAAAATTGGCAAGAAGGGACTTTGCCCGCCCAATAATAAGGCGCACCGTGGGATAACTCTACTGCTCCCAAACTTACTGCCTCGAAAGCCTCCAAAGGTGGGACTAATTCACCACCACCATACACATGAATCTTTATCCGTCCATCAGACATCTCTTCTACCCATTTGGCAAACATATCTACTCCTTCGCCCAGCACAGGAAAGTGGGGCGACCATGTAGTTACCATTCGCCAATCAAACTCTACCTTGCGTGTAGTAACATTGGGTTCGGTTGTCTTAGGAGTATCTTGTGGTTTGTCATTCGAACAAGCCAAAGACAAAGAAGAACCAGCCAAGGCAGTTGCTATACTTGCTTTTTTTAGAAAATTTCTGCGGTGAATCAAAGACATATCTACGTTTTTTAATGATTGGTTTTTATATTCGCACCAAAAATAGTTAAATCTATGAAAAAATATACTAATATCTTAATTCTCTTGTTAATCACAAGTTTTTCCTTTTTCCTTTTTTCTTCCACGCACAAAACGAGGCAAACCGCTTTGACTATCAATGCTCCCAATGATTCTTTGCTCTATAAAGAAGAAAAACATCTCAAAAATATACGGCAACTTACCTTTGGTGGAGATAATGCTGAAGCCTATTTCAGTTTTGATAATCAAAAGATTGTCTTCCAGTCTAATTTCAAGATTTGGGGCTTAGAATGCGACCAAATTTTTTATTTTGACCTTGCCAAAGGAGACATGAAAAACAGTAAACCTAAGATGATAAGCACTTCCAAAGGGCGTACTACTTGTTCTTATTTTCTTCCGGGCGATACGACTATCATTTATGCTTCTACCCACAAAGGCGGAGATGCCTGTCCCGTAGTTCCTGCCCGAAATACAGGAAAATATGTATGGTCAATCCACGACGATTACGATATTTTTGTAGCTGACCTTAAAGGAAATACCAAAAAACAACTGACGAAACACAAAGGCTATGACGCAGAGGCTACAGTATCTCCCAAAGGGGACAAAATCGTTTTTACCTCTACTCGTTCGGGGGATTTGGAACTTTGGGTGATGAATATAAACGGCTCAAAACCCAAGCAAATCACCAAATCTTTGGGGTATGATGGTGGTGCTTTCTTTTCTCCTGACGGTTCTAAGATTGTATTTAGAGCTTCTCGTCCCAAAACTTCTGAAGAAATCAAAGAATACAAAGATTTGCTTAAACAAGGTCTTGTACAGCCAACTAATATGGAAATTTTTGTTTGCAATGCCGATGGGTCTAATCTAAAGCAAATCACTAACTTAGGAAAAGCAAATTGGGCTCCTTTTTTTACACCTGATGGGAAAAAAATTCTTTTTAGCTCCAATCATGCTTCAAGTCGAGGTTTTCAGTTCAATATTTATATGGTAAACTTAGATGGGACTGGGTTAGAACAAGTTACTTATGATAAGGTTTTTGATTCTTTTCCTATGTTTTCTCCTGATGGGAAAAAATTAATATTTAGTTCTAATCGTAATAACAATGGCACAAGAGATACTAATTTGTTTATTGCCGATTGGGTAAATTAAATAAAATACAATTTTTTTATTTTGGGGGCATTACTTAAAATATCAAATACAACATTGTGAATATCGAATGCAGAATAAAAAACGGTATTCGATATTTGCGATGTAGGATTCTACCAACTTCACATAAAATTATTAAAAGCAAACGCTTGTTTATCAGAATTTTATATCTTAAAAACTAAATATAAAAAAATGATTATCCAAAGCACATCTAAAAAATGCCAATAATCTTTGAGCATTTTCATCTTCATCTTCTCATATTTGTTGCTAAACATAATTAATGCCTGAACACCATCATTACAGGCTTTGTTATAATTAGCTATTTGGGCAATTACAAAAGCCAAGCCTCCCAATAAGTGCAAGATATGTAAACCTGTAAGTACGTACAAGTACGACCCCGCCGCTTTTCCTGAAAACCCAATGCCTTGTTTAGTCAAATCGCTCCAACCCCATACTTGGGAAATAGAAAAACAAAATCCTAAAATGAGTAAATACAAGAGGTTTTGTCTAAGAGATTTTGCCTCATCTGTAAGAAAATTCTGCCATGCTTTTTGAACAAAATAACTACTTAAAAGTATTAGCAAGGTACTGATAACAAATGCTTTGGGAAGTAGTAAAAGGTTTTCATCTACTTTTATCAAGGATTTTGTAAAACCAACTAATAAGAATAAAAATAACATACCGCTTCCCACCATCGCAAAATAGAGCATTAGCAAAAAGGGGTGTTGTTTTTCCAATTGTTTGAAAAGAGGTATATCTTCGTGAACACTTGTTTTCTTATCCATATTAGACTTTACTTTGGTTAAACTAAAAAATGAAACATTTTTTCAAAGACTTATGTTTTAGAACCAAATCCCTATTTTTATTACTTTTACAAAATATTGAACTATGAATTGGCAGAAAATTACTTCAGTAGAAGATTTGGCAAAAATTAATCAACTATCAAACGAGCAGAAAATATTGATATTCAAGCATAGTACACGCTGTTCTATCAGTGCAACTGCTTTAGGTCGTTTGGAGAGAAATTGGCAAGACGAGCAGGCAAAGGATATTATTCCATATTACTTAGACTTACTTTCTTATAAGGCACTATCAAATCAAATCGCTGACTATTATGGAGTTATCCACGAATCGCCACAGGTTTTACTCATCGACGGCGGCAAATGTGTATATAATACTTCTCACTTGGATATTAATTTTTCGGATATAGTCAAAGAAGCATTGGCATTGGGCTAATCAGCGTTTAAATGCTTTGTGGGTTAGTACATAGCTTACTCCAATTTGCAGATTAAAAGAATTCATTCTGATATTGTCAAGAACATCATGGTAGCCAAAGACTAAGTCCTGATTGGCGTATCGTTGGGAAGGATTTACAATATTGTTAAATCCATAACGATAATTAGCAGATATAGTAAAGCGAAAATCATCATAATGATACGCCAATCCTGTGCCTACCATGAAACCATAAAAATAATTATTCAATAAGTCTGTAATGTCATACGTAACAGAAGAAAAATTACCTAAAAAATCAGTTTTTACTTGATTAATCCTTATTCCAGGCAATTCTTGTATGTCTAATGTCTTACTGGCATTAGAAAGAAAATTATAAAATACACCACCCAAAACATAGGGCTTTACTCGCTTATCTATCAAAAATTGATAACGTGCTAAAAATGGAAATTCTATGTAGGTAATCGTTTGGGTATTGTACTTTTCCAAGTCCAATAATAGACTGACATTAGGCGCAGGATTGTCCGCCCAGCTATAAAAATCGCTATAGCCAAAGCGGAAACTACTAAATGAGGGTTGGGTCAATAAGCCTATATTTTTGGTCAATGAGTAAGTAATAGAAAATCCCGCTTTTAACCCGACCAATCTCTGATTATTAAAGGCATTGTAATAAGTTTTGTCATAGGTGTTAGTGGAGTTTGCAGTAGCTCCAAAGACAGAAAATCGGTCTGTAGGGAGGGGGAAGGCGATGTTAGAGCCTGCGACTCCTCCTATCTGTAATCTGGGAGCAATGTAATAATCATAACTTTTTGATTCTCTGATAGCTAACCAATATTCTTGAAAGTTCTCATCTACCCTAATCGCAAAGAGTTTACCTAAGAATCTATCTGCTTGTTTGGGTCTGTCCAAAGCAATGTAAGTTCTACAGATAACACTATAAATATCTGCTCGGAATTCATTTTTTACTTTTCTGAACTCCTTTGTTTCCTCTGCCCAATCATCTTCTCTAATTAGGCAAACCTTTCTAAATATATTTATTACTTCTTCCAACTCTCCATTTTGGTAGAGTTTTTCTAAATTTTGGGCAATGGTTCTATATTTTGTATTCAATAAAGCCCGTTTAGAATCAGTATCTTGGGCAGAAATAGTAGAAAAGCAAAATAGAAAAAGAGCTATAAAAAAAATAAAAATAATATGTTTTTGGCGATTCATAAGGCTAATTTTTATACTTTGATTTAACCAAATACTCTATCATAATTTTAGAGATTAAAAATAAAAGAGCAGGTTACGATAAGCATTTGCCCCTACGCTTTATTAAAATAAAAGACTTATTGTTACAATTTTATTAAAAATAGAATAAATAGGCAAATTGCAAACCGCCTTTTTATTTCATTGATTACTTAATAGCTCCACTTTATTGGGATACTAACTTGTACGGATTGCCAATTGGATTTTTAAATTTCCTAATCAACCATACGATTTTTCCATTTCATCAACCACTCAAATACAGAAATAGGGATAATCTTACCCAATTTTGCAATCAAATAAGTATAAACAATCTGTTTTTGATAGTATTTCTTAGCCATAGGAAAATATTGACTCGCAATGTGCTTACACTCTTTCAAATAAACAATCTTTTTTGCCGTCGAAGCTCCCCCTGCCGCAAACTCAGCGACAAATATATCTACATGTTGAAATCTTTTGCCCTCACGATAAAAAGTAAAAAGTTGTTCGTAATCACAAGCAATTGTCAGACGAGTATCATAAGGGTGAGATTTGGCTAATATTGTCTTGACAAAAGTGCTTTGGTGATTGATAATCATGCCTTTATAAAAGTCGTTGAGAGGAGAAGGAGTATATTTGAGTTTTTTATATTGTTGATAAGCAATGAAGAGGAGAAGGAGTATATTTGAGTTTTTTATATTGTTGATAAGCAATGACATAATTTCCATAAATAACATCTATCGCTTGAAAATCTTTACTAAATATTTCTTCTAAAATAGTATTTTTTGTGAAAACATCTCCCGCATTCATAAAATTAATCCACTCGCACGTCGCCCAATGAATCCCTTTGTTCATTGCATCATAAATGCCTTTATCAGGTTCACTTGTCCAGTGTGATATGTATTTTTCGTATTTTTTGATACTGTCTATGGTATTATCTTTAGAGTTACCATCTATGACAATATATTCAATATGAGGAAAATACGTTTGTGAAATGACACTTTCTATCGTTTTCTCTAAGTCTTTGGAG
>JALOMS010000265.1 GCA_025455345.1 Thermoflexibacter sp.
GATATTCCTGCCGACTTTAGACTTGGACAAATGGATTTTGCTGGGAAGTTTCAAATTCCTCAAAAACTATACGGACGCGATAAAGAGATAGCAGAGCTATTGCTGGCATACGACCGAGTAAGCGAAGGCTCTACCGAGTTACTCTTAGTAGGCGGAGCTTCGGGAACGGGGAAATCCCAATTAATTCACGAAATTCACGCTTCTCTGACGGCAAGACGAGGATGGTTTATCGAGGGCAAGTTTGAGCAATTCCAGAAAAATACACCTTATAAGGCATGGATTCAAGCGTTTGAAGAATTTGTAAATTTATTACTCACAGAAACCTCAGAAGCATTGGCAGAATGGAAACAAAAGATACTTTTGAGTGTGGGCGAAAATGGTAAAATCCTTACAGACCTCGTACCTAAGTTGGAATTGATTATAGGAATACAAGCAGAAGTGCCTGATTTGGAAGCAATTGAAGCGCAGACACGCTTTAATCTTGTCGTCCAAAACTTTATCAAAATCATTGCCCAAGCAGAACACCCATTAGTGATTTTTTTAGATGACCTCCAGTGGGCGGACATTGCTTCTTTGAATTTGTTAGAGTTTTTATTAGTAGAAAAGAATATTGACTATTTGCTGGTCATCTGTGCGTATCGGCACCAAGAAGTATCTATCTCGCACCCTTTTATGATGACAGTAGAGGATATTCGCAAATCACAAATGCCTATCAATGAGCTATATATCTCACCATTAAGCCAAGAGAACATCAATGATTTGTTAGTAGATACTCTCAATAGCACAGCCGAATATACACTGCCTTTGGCTAAATTGATATACAATAAGACTCAAGGTAATGCCTTCTTTGCCAATCAATTTTTGCATAATTTATACGAGCAGGAACTACTGAATTTCAAAATCAAGCAAACGCCTTATGGTCAAAAGGCGCAGTGGGAATGGGACACCTATTACATAGAGCAACTGAACTTTACGGATAATGTCATTGAATTGTTGATGGGGAAGATAGAAAAACTCCCTGCCACTGCCCAAAAAATCATTAAACAAGCCGCATGTATTGGTAATCGATTTGATGTATATATACTTAAGCTAATAAATAACCATCAAAACATAGAAGATATTAACCAAAATTTAGAAGAGTCTGTATTCGAAAATCTTATTATACCAACTGACTTCAATAATTATAAGTTTGCCCATGACCGTATCCAACAAGCCGTCTATTCTCTTATCAAAGAGGAGGACAAAAAAGCCACTCACTTAAGCATAGGCAAGGCACTGATAGGCTCTCTTAGCGAAGAAGAACAAGAAGATGAGTTATTTGAAATTGTTAATCAAATGAACTTGGGTGTTGAACTCATCAATCATCAAGAAGAAAGGAACAAATTAGCCTCTCTAAACTACAAAGCAAGCACAAAGGCAGAAGATGCGGCGGCATTTGAGGCTTCTTTTGATTATCTACAAATAGCTATTGGCTTATTAGACAAGGACTGCTGGCAACAAGATTATGCGTTTACTTACCAAATTTACAACAGTGCCTCACAAGCCGCCTTTAATTGTAGTAAATTTGCAGAAGCAAATCATATAGGGCAAAAAATATTAGCAAATGCAAAGACAATCATAGAGAAATCAACCGTTTACGAAATCCAACTGAAATCTTTACTTGCCCAAAATCAGCCCGCCCCTATGTTGGACTTAGGTATCAATATTCTTAAGGAATTTGGTGTCCATCTCCCACGCAAGGCATCCAATCTCGACATCATCAAAAGTCTATTTTCTCTGAAAATAGCCATTAGAGGCAAAACTCCAGAGTCCTTTGCCCTCCTGCCACCCATGAAAGATGAAAAGGCGATTGTATTGATTAAATTATACGAAGCGATAGGTCAGGCGGCTTATTTTGCAGAGCCTACTTTATTGGCTATAATTATTTTCAATCAGGTCAAATTAGCCGCAAAATATGGAAATACAGAAGATACTCTTTATGCTTATGCTTCTTATGGACTATTGTTATGTGGGGTATTGAATGATATTCCAACGGGGTATCGCTTTGGGAAAGTCGCAGAAAAGTTATTGGCAGAGAAGAAAGTAAAACGATTAGAAGCAAAAACGGCTTTTGTAAATAATTATTTTATTTATCATTGGAAAGAGCCACTGCAAGATGCGGCAAAAGGCTTAGAATTAGCCTACAAAAAATCCTTAGAATACAATGGAGACCCCTTGTTCAAGGCATACTGCGCTACTATTGGAGATTTGTTGTTTTATATGTCTGCAAGTAAGTATCTTCCTGATTTACAGGAGCAAAGCATGGAAAGTGCTAAATTGTGTCTAAAAGTAGGACAGACCCAATCCTACCAACACTCGCTCTTACTCCAACAAACCATTGCTAATCTAAGCCAAGAAACAGAAAAACCAACGGTACTTGCGGGAGACTTCTACCATGCAGAGCATAACAAAGAAGAAAGAGAAAAAGCCAATGACCAAGCCCACAATTATACGCTTTGTTTTAATGAAATGGTGCTTAGTTTTCTTTTTGGGGACAATCCAAATGCTTTTAAGAATAGTGAGATTGCAAGAAAAAATATAGGAAGTGCTATGGGTTCACCATTCCTTTATTTTTATTATTTCTACGATTCCTTGATTATTCTAAATAAAGAAAATATTGAAAATAAACTACTTAAAAGAGTAAATAATAACAAGAAAGCCTTAAAAGTATCGTCTAAAATATGCCCTAATAATACCCTGCCCAAGTATCATCTCGTAGAGGCAGAAATCGCAAGAGTCGCCGATAAGCACGAAATCGCCAAACAACACTATGACAAAGCAATCGCCTTAGCGCACGATTATAAATTCGTCAATGATGAGGCTTTGGCATGGGAGCTGGCTGGCAAGTTTTATTTATCTCTTAATCAGTCCTATTTAGCTACTTTTTATTTGCAAAACGCCCTTCGCTGTTACAGTCAATGGGGCGCATTTGCTAAAGTAAAATACCTCGAAAACTTATATCCCCAACTTCGCCAAATAATTAGCAAAACGCCAAGTTATGCTAATAAAACCGTAGCTTTTGCAAAAACAGCAACTATCACAGCAAGTATGCAAGGTACGATTACGATGAGTTCCATTTTGGATATGCGTAGTATCATCAAAGCCTCCCAAACGCTTTCTGGAGAAGTCGTGCTAAGTAAGTTATTAGAAAAAATGCTCCAAATTGTTATGGAAAATGCTGGAGCAGAATTTGCCGTTTTGCTACAAAGAGGGGAGGCGGGTCAGTTCAAAGTCATCGCAGAATCTTATGGAATCGGAAACTATCAGGCATTAGACCAAATTGGATTAGAAAAATATGAGAAATTGGCTACCTCGATAGTCAATTATGTCATTCGTACTAAGGATTCCGTAGTAATTGACAATGCCTCAGAAGACAAAAAGTATAGCGCAGACTCTTATATCAAAATCCACCAACCCAAATCAATCCTTTGTTTTCCAATTACTTATAAAGGAAGAATCGCAGGAATTTTTTATTTGGAAAATAATCTGGTGGAGGGCGTATTTACAGCAGACCGCTTAGAAGTATTAAAATTACTTTCTGCCCAGATTTCTATCTCTTTGGAAAATGCACTCTTATATGAAAACTTGGAAGAAAAAGTAAGAGAACGCACTAAAAAACTCCAAGAAAGAAATGAAGAAGTCAAGGCGCAAGCAGAGGTATTAGCCTTGACAAATAAGGAGTTAGATGCCAAAAACCAAGCAATTACAGCAAGTATCAATTATGCCCAACGCATACAATCTGCGATGCTACCTTTAGAAGAAGATTTCGTCAAATATTTCTCCGAACATTTTATCCTTTTCCGTCCAAGAGACATCGTAAGTGGTGATTTTTATTGGCTGGAAGAAAAAGATGGTAAAATTATCGTAGCGGCAGTAGATTGTACGGGGCATGGCGTACCTGGTGCATTTATGTCGCTCATTAGTGAGGCAAAGCTCAATGAAATAGTCAATTTGCAAGAAGTCATCAGAGCCGACGAAATCCTCAATGCGCTCAATAAGCAAATCCAAGTTTCTTTGCAACAAGACGCAACTAACAATCGCGATGGAATGGATATGGCATTGTGTATCATAGATTTGCAGGCAAAAGTCATGGAATATGCGGGCGCAGGCAATCCTTTGATATATATACAAAATGACGAGGCGGGAAATCCTCAACTGCACAATATCAAGGCAGATGTTTACCCCATAGGCGGAGTAAATAAGAATATCAATACCTCATTCAAGCGACATCTCATAGATATTTCCAAACCCACCACTTTTTATATATTTTCAGATGGGTATCAAGACCAGTTTGGGGGTAGCGAAAAACGCAAATTTATGACAAAACGTTTTAGAGAATTGCTTTTTGAGATTCATCAAAAAGATATGCCAACCCAAAAGAAACTACTCAATGATACATTGGATACATGGATGATGGAAGGATTAAGCCCTCAAATAGACGATATTTTAGTAATGGGTTTTAGAGTATAATGGATAGCAATGGTATCTCGCCCTACCCTAAAACTTCTAAAAGCATTTTTTCTTAAATGCAAAAGTGTTTTTTTATATTCTTCAAAGCCAAGATAGATGTGTTCGAATATCACTAATTCAGCCTTTATATTTTTCAAATCAATGCTTTGTAATATTTGAGCATCGCTTCCCTCGGCATCTATTACGATTACCTGAACTTTATCGAGCTGATATTTATGAGTTAAATCATTGAAAGTAAGGCTATTTACCTCTTCTTGTATGATATAATCTTCTAAGTCTGGGATATTGGCTTTATACCAAAGTAAATAATCTTTTCTAAGAGAGCCTATTCTCTCATGGTAGGAAGGGAGATTGGGGGATTGGGCGATTCTATAAAAACTTTGTTTTCCCTTTTGTGTGGAAATCACAGACTTTTCAAATTGGACAGGGAAGCCTCGAAAGTTTTGTTTCAGGCGGTCAAACAAATATCCTACGGGTTCTACCATTACGCCCTTCCAATGATATTTTTTGACATATTTAGCAATTGGGTCTTCTACAATACCATCATTGGCTCCGATATTTACAAAAACTACCTCTTGCTTATTTTGGCTCTTGACTAAGGCATATTTTGAAATAATATCCTCATAATTAGTGATATAAGCTGGTCGCCAATATGCACCTATGTAATAATAAAAATCTCTTAAGATTTTATAAATCAGAGATTTACTTGACAAGTGGTTTTTTATAAATGATTTTATTTTTTCCAATATTTTTATATTTAGTTGGCTACCAAGCCCAAACGCCACTTTTCTATGGTTTCGTACCAAATAGCTCCATAATCAGGCTTTCTTACGAGTTCAAAATGCTTTTCACTGAACTGATTGGATTTTTGGACAAATGCAAAAGTTACTTTGACGTTTCCCGCATTGAGCATATATGTCCAAATTTGCTGATTGCCTTTGACAGACATCTGTGGCGCACCAAAAGCTATGTAAATCATGCCCATATCAGTTTTCCAACCCTCTTTATAGGTAGTAAATGCTCGATTAGCGTATTCTACCCTCTGATAATATAGTTTTATCATTCGCTTCGCATTTTCTGCATTATTCCCTAATTGTAGCCAGAACTGGTCTAAAGCCTCTTTTTTATTCAAAGCACTGTTTAGTTGATTGATTTCCTCTTGTGTAGAAATATAGACCAAAGATTCTATCAAATCTTCTACCTTGACAAATTTGGGAAAGGTAGGCGGCAAAATATTAAAACCCAAGCCTTTGTTTGAGGTGGTATCAGCCTGTGCAAAATACAAGCCGTTGCTTTTCAACACAAAATCGGTATTGGTGGGCAAGGTAAAAAATGAATCCACAGAGACATTGGGGCTTACGCTTAGGTTATTGACCTGCATAGGTGGAAGTGCGGGCAGAAAATTCTGTTTGATGCGATATATATAGACAGGAATGTCATCACCTTCCAGAATGAGTGTATCTTGATTACTAACGAAATTGTCAAAAACTTGTCCTTGAGTTTTTTTCAAAACAAACGGCAAAGGACTTTCACTTTTCCCCAAATTAATCTCTTTGATGAGCAATTGGTTATTTTCTACGTCTTGGATTTTTAAGACCATGACTGATGGCATGACTGATGGCTTCAACATACCAAAACTAAGGTAAAAGCTATTCCCCTTTTTTTGAACAAAATTATTACTTGTTGGAATTGAATCTTCTCTTAGCACTTGGCTACTCTCGAAGTTTGGCTTGACTTGATATGAAAGTTTGATTCCCTGAAGAGTAGTAGCAAAGTACAAGCGTTCTATATCCAACTCTAAAAATATTTCTAATAATGCTCCTTTATTGGCTACTTTTGCATTACAATTTATACCCATTATTTTTTGAGTATTGTTAGTAGGTGTTTTAGAAGATGATAAACAACCAGTAATGAATAAAACTATCAAAAAAAACAGAAAATATTTCATTGGACTTTCTAATAAATCGTTATTTGATTGCAATATACAATTTTCCAATAGTTTTTACAAGAAAAAAGTAGGCAGGATATTTTTCATAAAAAAAGCAACTTTATCAATAATACTTACGTCTATAAAAAAAAACGACTGAAAGAAAAAAATGAAACGTTTATCTTATTTTGCCAAAACACAGATTGTCTTAGTAGCCATGATAGCCACGTTTTTTGGATTAGAAGCTGATAGCCACGTTTTTTGGATTAGAAGCTAATCTCCGTCAAATCAAGCCTTTGGAATGTAGTGTATCTTCAAGGCATTTGTCTGACCAAACTTCTTCTCACTTAGAAAAGCTCAAATGCGCCACTACTCAGACCATACATTTTGTGAATATTATCTCACAAGTATTTGCTAAAAAGGACGATAGACCGTAAAGGTTGTTTTATTTTCATAAAACATAAAGAGAGCCAATTACTAAAAATTAATTGGCTCTCTTTTATATTTTTATCACAAGTATTTTATATAAAAAACAAAATAGGTAAAAGAAATCCTTATTCTATTCCATTTTCTTGCTTAAGTTCTTTTTCGATTTCGCTGAGGTTAATAGCTTCGATAGCTTCTTTGACCGTAGGCAATAGATTTAAGACATTGTCCAATTTAGAGATGGTAACCAGCTTCATCACATGAGGAGTAACCCCAGCTAAGACCAAAAAACCATCTACATCTCCTGCTAAGCGATTCGCCACTAAAATAGCACTTAGCCCTGAAGAATCTACGTATTTGACCTTGCTCATGTCCAAAATCAGGTTGTTAGTTCCTGATTGGAACAGAGTAACAAATTCAGATTTTAACTTGGGCGCAATCAAGGTATCTAATTTCTCCTCGTCTAATGCCAAAATGCTGTATTTATCTTGTTTGTCTATGCTATATTTCATATTGATTATTGATAAAATAGCTCCTGTAAACTTTGAATACTTATTAGCTTTTGCATTGTTAGTATGAGATTTGCTTTTTTTCATAAAATTTTAAAAAATAGATGCAAAAACCTTATTATCATTTTCAAATGTAAAGATAGATAAAATAATTATGAATTTTAAAATTTGTTTCTAATATTCATAAATTTCTTGTAGATTTTATCTTAAGTATTTGATTAT
>JALOMS010000266.1 GCA_025455345.1 Thermoflexibacter sp.
CTCTGTCGAAAAATTTTCGCTTGGAGAACATGAATACACTTTCCGTGCAGAAACAAATATTGACTTTTTATTTTGGGATATCCGCTCTGTCATAGAGAGTAAATACCGAAATCATCAGCTTTGGAGTGCCTGTGCAAAGGAAAAAGTAAATGGTAAAGACAAAGATTGTACGCAAACTATCTGGACAGACAATGCGTACCAAATCACTAAAAACAAAGCCAAATCAGTATCTAAGGAGCTTATACTATACAGTGTTGTTATGCTCTATCACCATGAACCGCAACAGCTTAGTCGTATATTTGCAGAAAGACACACCAAATACTGTACTATCAAAGAAGTAACACCTCATTGCTACGAACTTACTGCGCCTAATGGAGATAAAAACTATTACTCATACGAAAATGGCATTTGCAAGGAAATGCAAACTTGTATAATGATGAAAACAATAAAGTTTGTATTAGTGAAGAGGTAGAATAGAACTGATGATTCATTTTTTGCCCTTTTGGGTATTTTTTCCACCCTCAAGCCTTGTGCATAGGTAGTCAGTAAGTTATAAAGTAAAGATAGGATTGGAAAGCTAAAACTCTTCCATGTAATGGAGAAAGCCAAATTTCTTGCTGTCTTACTCATAAAAACGAGCAGAAGAAAAAGTATGAATTAAACACGCTAAGTAAGTGTGCTTATCCATTCTTGTAAAATATATATTGGAACAATACAACGACTAAAGAAGTAAAAATAATGCTTGCGATGGCTTTGAGCAAAGTAAATAGGAAGAAGTGTGTACCCCATGCTTCTATGAAAAATAGTGGAAGATGGTGTAGGGTAGTCATCAAGGAAGTATAAGTCAAAAACCAACGTAGCCCCATATTGCTCAACAAAGGACTCATTGTGATTTCATATCCTCCACTTGGCTTAATCAGGTTGGTGATTAGAGGACGCATATAGGCTAAAAATACGCAAGAAGCGGCATGAATCCCTAATGTATCATAAAATAAATCCACCACCAGCCCCGTCATAAAGCCTAAAATCATTAATAATAGCGGTCCGATGGAAAAAGGAAGTAATAATAAAAATGAAATGTAAATAAAGCAAAAGGCAATATCAAACAATGCCCAATGACGGATGAAGATTACTTGTAAAATTAAGTACACAAAAAAACTAATGACTTGTGCTAAATTGTTCATTTTTATTTGATAATGTCCTTAGTGCTTACTCTTTCTAAAGAGTCTAATGCTTTTTGTCTTTTATTTTTAATGACATAAACGTAATCCAATGAAGCAAAGTCTGTCGTAAGTGTCATCTTTACCTCCAAAAAGGAATTTGACTTAGGGTAGTTAATATTTTTGACTATGCCTATTGGATAGTTCTCGGGATAGACTTCGCTGAAACCTGAAGTTACAATGGTATCTCCTACACGTAGATTTACGTGCCTTCCTACTTCCAAAAGATTTGCTTCTCTGTAATCCAATAATCCCCATTTAGAAGTACAAATGATATTGTTTTTCTTAATACGCGAAGCTATTTGTATATTCTCATGCAAAAGTGATGTAATTGTAGCATAATTATCTGAGCATGACTTGATTTTGCCTACGATGCCCGTATTGCTTACTACCCCCATACCTATTTCTATTCCATCTTTTTTCCCTTTGTTAATGGTAAGGTAATTTTTTGTTTTGAGCAGAGAATTATTAATTACCTTGGCAGGAATATAGATATACTGAGGTAAGAAGTTGGTATTCGAATAAATCTGGTTCATTTTCAACTGTTGTATTTCTGCTTTTCTTTGCGCCAGTTCTTCATACAAAGCCTTATTGTCTTTGGCTAATTTATCATTTACTTGAGGTAGCTCTATGTAAGAGGTAATGGAGTTATTGATTTGATAAACGTAGGCAACAAATTGGTTAGATGAGGTAAAAACAGCAGAACTTTGATAATCGTTATTTCTAACAATCATCAAAGTACAAAGCAGTTCTAACGATATAAATGTAAAAAAGAATCTATATCTAAGCAAAAAAGAAAAAAGTTGACGCATAATCCAAAATTACGTCATCAAAATACCCTTGTAGTGTTGAAGTTTTGCTAAAGCAATCCCAGTGCCTCTTACCACAGCGCGTAGCGGGTCATCGGCAACATGGATTTTCAGTTTTGTCTTGATAGCAAGTCGCTTGTCCAAACCTCTCAATAAAGCACCTCCACCTGTCAGGTGAATACCATTGTCATAAATATCTGCCGCTAATTCTGGAGGAGAAATCTCTAATGCTTTCAGCACAGCTTCCTCTATCTTCGATACGGACTTATCGATAGCAAAAGCTATCTCATGATATGAAACTTTTACCACTTTAGGAATCCCCGTCATCAAATCTCGTCCTCTTACTTCATAATCATCAGGAGGACTCTCTAACTCTGCCATAGCAGAACCGACTTCTATTTTGACCTTTTCTGCTGTTCTTTCCCCTACTAAGAGGTTGTGCTGTCTGCGTAAATAATCCAAAATATCCCTATTAAAAATATCACCTGCTGTTCTTACAGATTGGTCGCAGACAATACCTGATAGGGCTATCACCGCAATCTCCGTAGTCCCTCCACCAATATCTACTATCATCGTCCCCATCGGTTTCTCTATGTCTATTCCTATACCAATAGCGGCGGCGATAGGCTCGTGAATCATATATACTTCCTTTGCGCCAGCGTGTTCTGCTGAGTCTCTTACTGCTCTTTTCTCTACTTCGGTAATGCCCGAAGGGATACAAATAACCATTCTATGCGAAGGGGAGAAAAATCGCCTGCCATTGTCTATCATCTTTATCATGCCGCGTATCATGTGTTCGGCAGCATGAAAGTCCGCAATCACGCCATCTCGCAGTGGTCTTATCGTCTTAATATTTTCGTGAGTTTTTTCGTGCATCATCATCGCTTCTCGACCAATAGCGATTACTTTGCCCGAAGACCTATCTAAGGCAATAATAGACGGCTCATCTACAACAATCTTGTTTTTATGTAAAATAAGGGTGTTTGCTGTTCCTAAGTCAATTGCAAGGTCGCTCGAAAAAAAATCAATGAAACCCATAATTATCCTGTAATAAGCTATTTACTTGTATTAATAATAATTTTTTATACTAAAAATTAGTTGGTTTTCGATTAGAAACTTGTCAAACGTTTTTGAGGTGTTAGACAAATGAATAAAACCACTTTTGATTGAGTACAAAGTACAAACTTATAAAAACAAAAAAGATGTAAGGTCATTACATCTTTAATATTTATTGTACCTTAAAGGTGTATCAAAAATCGCTCGCAAGTTAGCAAAATAAATCACAAGACAAATATATCGTGTATAATTTTAACACTAATCTCTACTTTTCTTTTTGAAATCTCCACGCTTGATGGAGCGTATAAGTTCTATCCACGCAAATGGATTTAACAAGGGAATAGTAGTAGCAAAGTTCCTGTTACCCATTTGATTAGCTTGCTGATTCAGGTAAAATTTAAAATTCAAACTACCGTCCATCGGCATTGCCATAGCCATATTGGTGAGTTGGCGTGGGCTTAGGTTTTTTTCCATATTTTCTATTTCTTGTGAAGGCAGTTGGAGTGCAACAAAAGCCTCTTTGAACTGCTCTTCATTAGAAAAAGGCAATACTTCTACTCCTGCAAGCATGGTAGTAGATTCTTTCATATTCACTACTACGTGATAAGACATATCGGTTACTCTTGGGATAATAACTCTTTGGGTCTGAAAGCCTACCGCACTAATAGTAACTGTATCCCCTTCCCAAGTAGGCATGGTAAAAAAGCCGCGATAGTCCGTAGATGTACCACGACCCGCCTTGAGAACATAGATGTTTGCTCCAGGCACACCATAAGCACTATCTCCTTGGACAACTAAGCCAGAAAAGGTAATGACCTTGCGCTGTCCTTGGGCATGAGCTTGATTTGGTAATAGTCCAACAAACAAAAGAATAGCAATCAGTAGAAAATATATTTTATACATTTTAGTCATATTCAAACCGTTATATTATTTACAAATTAATAAAACTTCTTTCAAAACTTATTAATATATAAGTTTTTTTAACATCATGTTGTTTCAAATTTAACGAAGAAAAAAGGCAAAAAGATGCAAAACTTTTGTTAATGTTTTTACTCTACTAATAGTTTATTGGTTTAGCATTGTATGTCTGTCTTATCGTTTTTTTCATACTGTCTTAGTCTTTTTTTACTTCATAAATGATTAGGAAAATAAAACCTGCTGTGTGATAACAAATAATCAATCAAGTCTTAGTTCTCCTATTTTTACCATTTACATTTTTTCTATTTTCATGGCAAATCCTCCACCTTGCGCCATTTTTATTGTCATCTTACTTGTCTTAGTAACGGCTCTAATGCTTTTTTGGTAATCATTCCCTACTCTATCCGCATTGACTCCATCACTAAAAATAGTTGCTTTGAATATACCATCTTCCAAAAAAGAAAAGTCAAGTGTTATTTCTTTTCCTGCCCAGTTTGTAATTCCCCCTACATACCAGATATTGTCTTTCTTACGCGCAATAATTGCATACTCACCCACCTTGCCGTCCAAAGGAAGCGTGTAATCATATATTGTAGGCAAAGATGCGATAAAGTTAAAGCACTCTTTTTCTTTGAGATACTCTGTGGGCGAATCAGTTATCATCATCAGTGGTGCTTCTAAAACTATATACAATCCTAACTGCTGGCAACGAGTTCCCTGACTCATTGGTCTGGAAAACACGGTTTTAAAATCTTTCTTTTGAGCGTTGTACATCGAACCTACCGTATAATCCATATAACCTGCTAACATTCGGACAAAAGGAATGGTGGCGGCATGGTCTGGTGTAGTGCCTTCTTGGGAGAATTTGTTGTATTCTAAGCCTCTGACACCCTCATGATTGATAATATTAGGATAGGCTCTATTCATGCCCGTAGGTTTGGTTGCGCCATGATAATTCACCAAAATCTTACGTTTTGCACACTCTTCTGCTATTCTATGATAAAAATTCATTGTCTTTTGGTCATCTCTATCCATAAAATCTATTTTCAACCCCTTCACGCCCCATTTTTCAAACATGGGCATCACTTCAGCTAACTGCCTATCCAAGACGTGCCAAACACACCATAAAAATATCCCTACATTTTTGGATTTCCCATACTTGACTAATTCTTCTACATTGATGTCATTTTTTAGTTTTGTAAGGTCAAATTGGTCAGACCAGCCTTCGTCCAAATTAATGTACTCGATGCCATTAGCCGCCGCAAAATCAATGAAATACTTGTAAGTATCCATATTAATCCCACTCTTAAAAGGCACATTGTAAAGATTATTGTCAATCCACCAATCCCAAGCTACTTTGCCTGTTTTGACCCAAGAAAAATCTTGTGAGGCAGGACGAGCTAATTTATAAACCATATCATTATTAAGAAGTTGCTTGTCTTCTTCTGCAATAAAAAAGATACGCCAAGGAAAGGAGCGCGTGCCTTGCACTTCTGCCATGTATGGTGCTGTTTCTAAGACCTTCACACCAAAATTGTTATGCCCACCTATCTCTTCTTTCAAAGGATATGAGGGAAAAACTCCTGTTAAAGAATTACTTACATTCTTGTTTTTGGTAAGATACAAAGCGGGGTAATCATATAAATCTGACTCTGTAATACCTATTTTTATCCCACTGCTTAGATTGATAAGCAATGGTAGATAGCTTTGTTTGTCAGAGGGGATTTCAGAAATCTTGACTTTATCGTAAAACTGCTCGTATGAAGACCAAAAACTATTCAGTAATGAGGCGTGTAGGAGTGCGTCCTCGTTCAGATGAATCGCAAATTCTTCGTTCTTGATTTTTATCTTGTTCTTCAGTTTAGTAACAAATTGATACGCAAAGCCTTCGTTGTATGCTCTGAAAACTACTTCATAGCTCCCAAAGTCCAAACGCAATTCATTTGCCTTGTCTTCAATCATAGATTTCTTATAAGCTAACGTCTTGATAGTTTGGTTTATAGATTGTTGTTTTTCTTTTTTTAGTTTGGGATTTATGCCCAATACCGTACCATCGTCCAAAGTAAGCGAGAGAGGAGAAGACCGTATAAGTTCCTGCTCTTTGAGAGAAACAGAATACAAAATTTTATCCGCAATATTCACTTGGACAAGCAAGCGATTATCGGGCGAACGAAGTACAAAAGATTTTTGACCAAATCCTTCATAAATGGAGAGTATTGATAGCAACAATATAAAAAATAATAGTTTCATGTTTTAAATGTTAAAATATAAAAGAGAGATTCTTTTCTCCAAAAATAGGCTTTCCTTTCAAGAAAAACAAAAATTTGTACCCATGTCATTCACACATCTATCTATAGGTTCGGTGATAAATAGCATACAGTTAAAAATTTTGCAAAGCCATATAAAGTTTGTGTACAGGTAGCCCCATGACATTGAAATAAGAACCTTCTATCCGCTCAACACCTATCATGCCTATCCAATCCTGTGCGCCATAACCACCAGCTTTGTCAAAAGGGTGAAAATTTTGTATGTAAAAGTCTATTTCTTGGGTAGTTAGCTTTTTAAAATGAACCAATGTTGTATCACTTTCTGTAATTTGTTTTTCTAAAGATGTTAAGCAAAATCCTGTAACAACTTGATGCGCCTTGCCCGAAAGTTTAT
>JALOMS010000267.1 GCA_025455345.1 Thermoflexibacter sp.
GTGCAGGACATCAAACCCAAAATGCAACTCGACCGCTACGTAATCCATGACATTGAGATTGTGGTAGATAGGGTAGTTCCCAAAGACAGCGAGCGCACACGAGTCGCTAATTCCGTCCGTACTGCCCTGAAAGAAGGCAACGGAATCATGCTTACCTTAGACGAAAACGGCAAGACGCGCTATTTTTCTAAGTTCCTCATGTGTCCCACTTCGGGCATTGCCTACAACGAACCCGCGCCTAACTTGTTCTCTTTCAACTCTCCGTATGGTGCTTGCGAAACCTGCAACGGACTGGGCTACATCGAGCAGATTACCAAAGAATCCGTGATTCCTGACGATAGTTTGAGCATTTCGCAAGGCGGCATTGCACCGATTGGGGAGTACCGCGATATATGGATTTTCAAGCAGTTAGAGTCGCTTTTGAAGCAACACAAATTGAGTTTGACTACACCCATCAAAAAAATTCCAGAGGAAACCCTACACCAAATTTTGTATGGCTCTGATTTAGAAATAGATGTGCCTTCGGTCAAGTACCCTGGTACAGAATGGACTACCAAGTTCAATGGGGTGATTAACTTCGTGAAAGACCAATACCAATACGGCACAGACAAAATGGTGGAGTGGGCAAACGAGTTCATGGTTACGCAAACCTGCCCTACTTGCAACGGCATGAGGCTGAAAAAAGAGGCTTTGCACTTCAAAATAGTAGGGAAAAATATTTCGGAATTGGCGCAAATGGACATTAGCAACTTGGCGGATTGGTTCAAAAGCGCAGAGCCTCAATTCTCTGAAAAACAGAAAGCTATCGCTACCGAAGTGATGAAAGAAATCAACAAAAGAGTGGGTTTTATGCTGGGTGTAGGCTTGGACTACCTCACCCTTGACCGCCAAATGAAAACGCTTTCGGGAGGGGAAGCGCAGAGAATCAGGCTTGCCACGCAAATAGGAACGCAATTAGTAGGCGTTCTGTATATCTTGGACGAGCCAAGTATTGGGCTTCACCAAAGAGATAATGAAAAGTTAATCAATGCTTTACAAAATTTGAGAGATTTGGGAAATTCGGTCATCGTGGTAGAGCATGACAAAGACATGATGTTGGCTTCGGATTATATCTTGGACATTGGCGCAGGGGCAGGTGTGCATGGTGGGCGCGTAGTCGCAGAAGGAAGTCCCGAAGTTTTTTTGACAAAGCACTCAAAAACAGCAAATTACCTTAATGGGGTGCAGAAAATAGAAATTCCCAAAGAAAGGCGCAAGGGCAATGGAAAATCAATTGTGCTGAAAAATGCCACAGGGCATAACCTCAAAAATGTAACCCTTACCCTGCCCTTGGGCAAGATGATTTGCATTACGGGCGTGTCGGGGAGTGGCAAGTCTTCGCTCATTCACGAAACGCTGTACCCAATCCTCAACAAGCACTTTTTTAGGGCAAAAAAAGACCCACTTCCCTTTGAAAAAATAGAGGGTTTGGAACACTTGGACAAGGTGATAGAAATAGACCAATCACCTATCGGAAGAACGCCGCGCTCCAATCCTGCGACTTATACCGAAATGTTTACAGACATCAGAAATCTCTTTGCCGAACTGCCCGAATCTAAGATAAGAGGCTATAAATCAGGACGTTTCTCCTTCAATGTAAAAGGTGGAAGGTGCGAAACTTGCGAAGGCGCGGGCAAGAAAACCATAGAAATGGAGTTCCTCCCCGACGTACTTGTGGACTGCGAAACTTGCAAGGGCAAACGCTACAACCGCGAAACCTTAGAGGTGCGTTTCAAGGGAAAATCCATCTCTGATGTACTCGAGATGACCGTAGAAAATGCCTTGCCTTTTTTTGAGTTTTTGCCCAAAATTTTCCGCAAGTTAAACACCCTCAACGATGTAGGCTTGGGTTACATCACACTTGGGCAACACGCCACTACGCTTTCTGGGGGCGAGGCACAGCGCGTAAAACTTGCCACCGAACTCTCCAAAAAAGACACAGGAAAAACGCTTTACATCTTGGACGAACCGACCACAGGCTTGCACTTCCAAGACATAGAACACCTGCTTTCCGTACTTAACAAACTGACCGACAAGGGCAATACCGTTCTCATCATAGAGCATAACTTAGACATTATCAAAGTAGCTGATTACGTGATAGATATAGGGCTTGAAGGCGGCGAAGCGGGCGGCACTATCGTCTGCGAAGGCACACCCGAAGAGGTAAGCAAGCACAAAAAAAGCCACACCGCAAGGTTTTTGAGGGAGGAGATGAAAAATAAGTAAGGTTTTGAGATTTATTTTAGTGTAAAAAATGTATATTTGATAATAACAAAATTAGAATAGAATGGAATTATCTATCAAAGTAAAAGATGATTTAGTGCAAACTTTTGGTGCTATTTATATTCAAGCATATTTACAAAAACAAATACAACTTCTTGAATTACAGATTTTAGCAGAAAAATTAAGCACCTCAATCCAAGAGGAAACTGATACTAATTGGGAAGCAGAATTTGAGCAAGCCAGACAAGAGGCGTGGGAAGAATATAAAGTCAAATTTATTCCTTGGCAGTTGGCATGAAAAGATACATCTTAGACGCAAATATCATTTTCACCGCTTTGATTAGTGGTAAACCTTTGTATTTGAATTTTGTAGCGAATAATCAATGTTTTACAACTGATTTCGCTTTTGTAGAAATAGAAAAATACAAAGAGATAATTATGAAAAAATCTAAAATCAAACTTACTGATTTACAAAAGTTTACCAAGTTATTATTTGAATATATTACTGTTATTCCTTCCCTTTACATCACAGAAGAAAACCAACTTCAAGCGATTGCAATAGGCAAGAATATTGATGAAAAAGATACTCCTTACATTGCACTTGCCTTAGAAATGGAAATACCACTCATTACCCAAGATAAAAAGTTATACAATGGTTTGCAAAAAATTAATTTTGAATACGTTATCCTTTGGGAAGACTTGCTGAACAATTTACAAACTCCTTAAAAGCCAAACTGCAAGGTTTTTAAGGGAGGAGATGAAAAATAAGTAGGGAAAATAAATTTATTATCTATAATACTATGGATTATCCAAAGAGAGATAGAAATCATATAATTGAGGAATATTCTGAAAGGTTTTTAAAATCTCATATTCCAATTGAATGGGTCATAAACAAATTTCATATTGATTATGGTACAGATTATAACTGTGAAATCGCATCCAAAGAAGGTGAAGTAACAGGAAGGAATTTTACTATCCAACTAAAAGGGAAGGAAAAAGAGTCTGATGATGAATTTATAAAAGTAACAAAAATTAAGAGAACAACAATTAATAGATGGCTTAAAAGATTGGAGCCAACTTTAATTGTTGTTTACGTCATTGATGAAAAGGAGGCTTATTGGTTGTGGTTTAAAGAAGATACTGTTGATTTAACAAAATCTAACGATTCATTTTTAATTAACATTCCAAGACTAAATCGATTTTCTACTATTTCTTGGAGTGATGTTGAAAAAAATATTATTGAAATTTTTAATAAAAAACACTTATTATATACAAATCCTAAAAACGTCAAATTTCATGATGAAAAACAAGCGTGGAACTATTATTATCAAGGAAACTATGAAAAATCATTGAGCATTTTTAATGAGTTAATAAAAACAGATAACTTGAATGCTCTTTATTGGAATGCCATTGCTATAATTTATTATCAATTATATGAGTACAAAAAAGCTCTTATAGCTATTAATAATGCTCTAAACATTGTTAAAGATGAACAGACATTGCTTCTAAACAAAGCTACCATACTAACAGAGTTTGGTATGCAAAATAGTGATAGCATCAAAATGGAATTAGCAAAAGAGATATATGAAAGTTTAGATAAATATAAAAACGATTACAATTATTATTACAACTATGCTAATGTTTTAAGTGGATTAAAATTATATGAAAAGGCGGAATATAATTACGTAAAATGTTTGGAATTAAATCCAAATTTTGCAGAAGCATGGAAAAATTTGGGAACTAATTATTTTAACACGAGAAAACATCAAAAAGAGATAGAATGTTATGATAATGCTCTTATTATAAATCCTAATTTGCCACAAGCCTTATTTAGTAAAGGTATTACGATATTTAAAGTATATAATCAAGTTAATGATGGATTAGAGTTAATGCAAAAAGCAATTAAAAATTCGCATAATGACCAACTTGCAATGAGTTATCCTCACGCTTTTTTCTGGATTGCTGAGGCATATTATGCTCTCAAAGATATTCAAAATGCGTTAAATTGGAATGATAAAGGATTAACTAATAATCCAAGTGATGAATATTTATTAAACCAAAGAAAAAGGTTTTTTACTTATGTGGAATGAGGGTCAATAGTTCTTCATTATCATTGCGAACATCAATCCCGAAGGCAAATCCGCCAGCAAAATCAAACATTTAGAACACTTCACTATCCCCAAAGCAGACTTATTCAAAGAAGCAGAGCGGAAATTGGTAGAGTAAAACCTTATTTGCAAGCGGCTACGGACAAGAATTTGTCATCACCCCCAAAAACAGCATAGCCGACAAGCAAATCCAAGATTGGGCATTTCGCCTCGTTGAGTCCTCTGAAATTTATGAGTAAATCAAAATGCCTTGCCAACTCAATGATGTCTTTTCGCCAAAGCTAACCTACTCACAGAAGCAGAAAGTAAATTAAGACGCACATTCAAGACAACAGGTTAATCATCGGTGGCATATAACACATCAAGACCATAATTGGCTTGTAGAGAGGTTCACTCCTTAAAAGAGGCTTCATTTATCTCATTATTTGTTTATTTTGGTCATTTTGTCTAATATTGAAGCGTTGATGAATACTATTGCTGTCATAGTGATAAAAGTGTGTTTTAGTTTTGAAAATCTAAAATTAATCCTTTATCGTTTTTTTCTAATATTATTTTTTTTACCTAAGTATTCTTAATATTGTATGTTGATTTTATTAAATCTATTGTGAAATGCAAACTATTAGTAAAAAAGTAATTTTGGTAGGAAACTTTGGTGTAGGGAAGACCTCTCTCACACGCCAATTTGTTTTCCAAAAATTTGCTGACGAATATTTAACTACACTTGGTGTAAAAATAGATAAGAAAACTTTGGTAATCAATGATTTAGAAGCTAATTTAATTATTTGGGATATTGCAGGTGAAGTTTCTCAAACCAAAGTTCCCAAATCTTATTATTTGGGTGCAAATGGTATTATCTATGTTTTTGACCTTACGCGTCCATCTACCTTTAAGAATATCTTAGAAGATTTGGATTACATCAAGCAAATGCTCCCTAATGTCCCTTACATCATTGCAGGAAATAAAAAAGATTTATTGACAGAGGAGCAACTCTATGCAACAATACCCCAACTGCCTATGCCTTGCGAATATCTTACCAGTGCAAAAACAGGAGAAAAAGTAGAGCTAATGTTTCAAGAATTGACTAATATGATGTTAAAAAAGTAAGAACTCAAAAATCATTCGTAGATGACTGAAAATCAAAATATCTTATTTTCTCATCAACAAAATTACCTTCGTCAATGGGTACAGTTTGTACTACTTGATGAAGGTGGTAATATCTTAGAAAGCAATAATTCTTTTGCCGATTTGAGTCATTTATATGGACAATCCATTTATCAGTTCAACCCCTTCTTAGAGAGTCTGCAAAGCATCATAGAAACATTAGATGATACTCATAGTGAACTTTTTTTCCCTCGTATGGAAATTCCCTTTTGGGACAAACAAGGAGTTTTTGACTATACGATTAGGCGAGTCTTGTCCAATAACCAAATATATTATTTATGGACAATAGAAGATAATACTGCTCATAATCAATACCTTTCAATAGTCCAACAGGAAAGGAATGATACATATATTCAAAACGAACTTCTTCTGCTCAAAACCCAAAACCAAATCCTTAAAGAAGAGGTAGAAAAGCAGACTGCGGATATTCAAGCACAAAAAGCCTTGATAGAAAAGCAAAAAGAGGATATTTTGGACAGTATCCGTTATGCTCAAAGAATCCAAAATGCAATATTACCTACTCACAAAACACTTAGAAATGTAGGATTCGGGACAATGATTTTTTATAGCCCTAAGGACATTGTTAGTGGAGATTTTTACTGGGCAGTACATTTAGGCAATAAATCAATTATCATAGTTGCCGATTGTACAGGGCATGGAGTACCTGGTGCATTTATGTCTATTGTAGGTCAAAATATGCTTCAATCTGCAATTATAGCTAATCACATCACCAATCCTAAGCAATTATTAGAATCATTAGACGCTCAGATGCTCCAAATTTTTGATAATGATAATAGAGTACACGATGGCATGGATATCGCCATTTTAACTATTGATAATGAGGAAAATAGTATCACATTTGCTGGAGCAAAACGCCCTCTTTATCTTATTAGAGAAAACTATCTCCAAGAAATCAAAGGCGCACCGTATGCCATAGGAGGGCATCATTTGATACATGGAAAATCCTTTGTTGAATTTACGCTAAAAATCCAAGCTAATGATATGTTTTATATATTTTCAGATGGTTATGCAGACCAGTTTGGAGGACAAGATGATAAAAAATTTATGCTTAAAAACTTTAAAAATCTATTGTTGAAAATCCATCACCTTTCATTAGAACTCCAAAAA
>JALOMS010000268.1 GCA_025455345.1 Thermoflexibacter sp.
GGCTACGCAAAAAGGTGCTTTTTATAATTGGCTACCTTCTTTTTGTGAGATGGAATACTCCAAAGAAAGTTATGAAATCTACGAACTCATCAACTTTGGCGGTGAAAAATTAGACCCTAAGTCCAAAGAAAAGATAATCAGACAGTTACTCCAAGATAAAAGCACAAATTCTACCAAATTTTTATCTGCTATTTGTTATTACCACGAAGTTCACGGGGAATTAGAAGATATAATTTTCAAAGAACTGACAAAACGCAACGAGGTAGCCATGTACATGCTTATTGGATTAGCCCAGCATAGCGAATACCTCTGTACCATAGACCATGCTGTCAATGCACTCATGCAAAGCAAACCCGCAGGAACACTGAACGTTTTGTTAGAATTATTGGAAAAAGACCAATTGGAAAGTGAATCTTTGAGAATAGCAGAACATTTAGGGAATTTGGGCAATGAACAAGCCGTTTTGCCTCTTGTCAGGCTACTCAATGCGACCTTCCAATCTTCGCAAGAGAATAATGGAGAAAATGTAGGAGAACTCAAAGCTCGCCAACGTGCCGCTCTTGCGCTTGCTAATTTTAATAATCCTTTTGTTATCAGTGAATTGGAAAAAGGCTTAGGCAATTCCGATGTGAATGCTTACTGTGCCGCAAGCCTCTACAAAATTACCTTAGATGACAAATATTTGAAAATAGTGAGTCTAAAACGCAAAGATGTAGCACTTGCTTACTTCCTCAAGGGTATTTCTACCAAAGAAGCCCAAAAATTATCTAAGCGATTGGGCTAAATAATTCTTTCTCAAGTAGGAAATACTTGGGAATTTTGGCGTAGCAATTTATCAAAAGTTAGTAATTATTTCATTTTATCAAAGTCCGATATTTGCTCGCATTAGTTGGGTCAATCGTTACTAAGATTTCTACTGCTTGTTTGATAACAGAGGGGTCTCCTTCGGAAAAGATATTAAGTAACTCATCTGCTTTCGAGTCAAAAAACGCATTCAAAACAATCGCATTGGGTCGCACTTGGTTTACTTGCTTGAGTTTTAATAGGACTTCCACTATTTTCTTCCTACTTCCTTCAGGGTCTTTGGCAAAATTGTCCATTGCCAAACGGTGATATTGGTAGAGTCCCTCTCTAAAGGGATTAAACTGCGGATTATTAAGGTTTTCTGATAGCCAATACCTATTTCTAACATCAGCAGATGTCCAACCGGGGAAGTTGGCTTGTTGGGAATTGTTCAATATATTTAATATTCTTTGTAAAATAGGACTTCCCCCCAAGTTAGAAAAACTATCATAATCAAAAGCTAAAATGACATACGCATAATAAGCCAGCATAGCTGTCAGATTAGTCGTATAAGCATTTTCTGCAAAAATCAGTGGCTGAGAGGGTTGGTACTCAAAAGAAAAACTCCTATCAAAAAAAGTCAATATTGGAGATTCTATATCTGCCCCATAGATAGGACGACTTGACTGTATCTGTACCGTAGCCGTATATCTTCCTTGACTTACATCAGAATCACCACCTAACGTAATGAGAATGTTGCATTTAATTCTTTCCACTTCCCTATATTTATCAGTAGTCCATTCCGTAGTATTCATAAACTGCGAAATCGCATCGCGCATCTGTGTAATAATCTGACGCTCTTGGGTTTGGACTTGTTGGTCATTGACAATGACATTACAGCGTAGTTCCTGAGCGCAAGTCATAAAGCGAATAGAACAAAGGATAATTAAGACAAAGCATAGTATAAAAGAATTTCTAAGCATATTTAAGTAATTATGAATTAGTAATTATGAATTAGTAATTATGAATTAGTAATTTTATAATTGAAGGCTTAGCTACAAAGTTACAAAAAAGTCTATAAAGTAAGTAATTTTTGTATTTTCAGTAAATTATTTATGTAGTTTTGTTTCAAAAATAAGTAGGTATGAAAGCACTTCTTTGTAAAGAATTTGGTACACCTGATAAGTTGGTTTTGGAAGAAATACCTTCTCCCATTGCAGAGAAAGGTAAATTGGTCATTACAGTAAAAGCCTGTAGTGCAAATTTTCCTGATACATTGATGATTCAAAACTTGTATCAATTCAAACCACCTTTGCCTTTTTCCGTAGGGGGAGAAGTTGCTGGCGTAGTCAAAGAAGTAGGCGAAAGTGTCAAACAATTTAAAGTAGGGGATAAAGTCATTGCGCTTTGTGGTTGGGGTGGCTTTGCTGAGGAGGTAGTAGTAGATGCGCGCAGGTGCGTCCCTCTCCCACCAGACATGGAGTTTGCCGTAGGAGCTTCATTGTTATACAATTACGGAACTTCTTACCACGCATTGAAAGATAGAGCCGAACTCAAGCAAGGAGAAACACTGCTTGTCTTGGGAGCGGCGGGAGGTGTTGGATTAGCGGCAGTGGAGTTAGGAAAAGTAATGGGGGCGAAGGTCATCGCCGCTGCAAGTTCTGAAGAAAAATTAGCCATTTGCAAAGCAAAAGGGGCTGATTTTACGATTAATTACACTCATGAAGACTTGCGTGAAAAAATTAAGGAAATTACAGATGGCAAAGGCGTAGATGTTGTTTATGACCCGATTGGGGACAGATATGCAGAGCCAGCTTTGCGTTCTGTCGCATGGAAAGGTCGTTATTTGGTCGTAGGGTTTGCCGCAGGTGAGATACCAAAGATTCCATTGAATTTGGCTTTGCTCAAAGGGTGTACGATAGTAGGGGTATTTTGGGGTAGTTTTACAGAAAAGGAAGCACAAACAAGTGGGCAGAACTTGATGGATTTGGCGAAATTTTATTTGGAAGGCAAGATAAAACCACATATTTATAAGAAATATAGCCTGAGCGATGCGCCCCAAGCTCTTTTTGATTTGATGAATAGAAAAGTCATTGGCAAGGCTATTGTGATGATGGATTTGCCAATGGATATGCCCACGATTAGCCATCAAACACCTTCAGAGAAAGAAATACTTGGCTATACTCAAACAGCGCAAGGGATTATTTTTAGCAATAGCACTGTTTTAAAATCTTTTAAAGGGAAAGTATTAGGAGTGTCTGATTGGCAGATAGTTAGTCAGGAGATGATTAATGATTTTGCTAAAGCCACCTTAGACTTTCAGTGGATTCACTTGGACGCAGAACGAGCCAAAAAAGAATCCCCCTTCAAACAAACCATAGCTCATGGTTTCCTTACTCTTTCGCTTACCCCCCAATTCATGTATCAAATGATGAAGATAGAATCAGCAAAAATGTCAATTAATTATGGCTCAAACAAAGTTCGTTTTATCAATCCCGTACCTTCAGGTAGCCGTATTCGCATGAAAGCAGTGCTTAAAGATGTAGAGGATATTGTAGGTGGGGTGAAAATCTTTACAGAAGCTACCATAGAGTTAGAAGGGGCAGAAAAACCTGCTTGTGTAGCAGAATTAATCAGTGTGGTTTATGAATAAAACGGCAATTTTCGGCTTGTATGTTCATGCTTTGGACTATAATTTCGTTGTATAAACTTCAAACATAGATAATCCAATTGCGTATTTGATTCCTTTTTTGATAAAGTTTTAAAATTTGCCAAAAACTTGATTATTGTTATTTCGTATAAAAAAATAAAAAACACTTGTTTTTATTTTTTATCGCTCTTGTCAATATTTTTTTATTTTTACCTATCTTTGGTAAGTAAAAATGAACTTGAAAATGAAAAAGATTCTTTTCCTCCTGTTTTTTCTTATTTTAATAGCAAGCATTGTCTTTGCTATCTTTCCAGAAGTACGCAACTTTGCAAGCAAGCAATTAGGGCTAAACTTTACTAAGATTAACCCTTTTTTTGCTTCCAGCGCAATCGATTTCAATGCCGACATTCGCCCAATTTTCAATACCAAGTGTATTTCTTGTCATGGTGGCGTGAAGGAAAGCGGCGGGTTTAGCCTATTTTCGCGCGAAGACGCACTAAGAAAAACCAAGTCGGGCAAACCTGCGATTATAGTAGGCAATCCTGACGATAGCGAAATGGTGAAGCGATTGCTTTCCAAAGACCCCGAAGAGCGTATGCCCTACCACGCAGAGCCTTTGAGCGCAGATGAAATCAGCAAAATCAAACAATGGATAAAAGACGGAGCGCATTGGAAAGACCACTGGGCGTACTTGCCTGTGGAAAAACCTGAAATTCCTAAGATAGATACAACTTGGGGCAAAAATCCCATTGATAATTTTGTGTATGAAAAGCAAAAAGCACACGGACTTTCCCCTTCCCCACAAGCGGACAAAGCAACGCTGATTCGCAGAGTGAGTTTAGACCTCGTAGGTCTGCCACCTACTTTGCAGGAAGTTACTGATTTTCAGAATGATAAATCTGCCAATGCTTACGAAAAAGTAGTGGACAGATTGCTTGCTTCGCCTCATTTTGGGGAGCGTTGGGCGGCAATGTGGCTCGACTTGGCGCGCTATGCGGACTCCAAAGGCTACGAAAAAGATGACTTGCGGAAAATTCACCGTTTCAGGGATTACGTCATCAAATCTTTCAATGAAGACAAACCCTTTGACCAGTTTACCATTGAGCAATTAGCAGGAGATTTGCTGCCAGAACCCACTGAAAATCAGATTATTGCGACTGCTTACCACCGCAATACGACTAACAATGACGAAGGCGGCACTGATGACGAGGAATTTAGAACAACTGCACTTATTGATAGAGTAAGTAACACTTGGGAGGTGTGGCAAGGCGTAACTATGGGTTGTGTGCAGTGCCATTCGCACCCTTACGACCCGTTCAGGCATGAGGAGTTTTATACTTCTATGGCATTTTTTAACAATACCAGAGATGAGGATATCCCAGAAGAATATCCGCTCTATCATCACTTTAAGCCCGAAGATGAGGCGAAAGTCAAGCAAATTAAAGAGTGGATTTTAAAACAACATGATGAGAAGAAAGCAAAAGAAATAGATTATCTTTTAAGGATAGAAGAACCCAAAATCTACGCCCATAGTTTTGACACACTGACCAATGCGGCAATGGTAGATGGTAAGTGGGTAGCTGGTGGGCATTTGGGCTTTGCGAGAATCAAAAATGTGGACTTGACAGGTAAAGTGCAAATGCTTATTTCCCATAGTGTTTATAAGGAAAAAGGTTCATTAGAAGTACGAAAAGGTAGTTTGACTGGGGAAGTCATTGCCAATGTGAATCTTAAACTCACCAAACCAGGGTGGGAGGTTTTTGAAAAAACAATTCTTCCAATCAAACCTACCGAAGGCAGACACGACTTGTATTTTGTGTTTAAGAACCCCACTTTCGCTAATCCGCAAGACTATGTTTGCTTTTTAAATTGGATATTACTGCTTGATAATCTGATAGATGAAAGCAAACCAGAAGGACAAAAAGTAAAGAAGCAGATTTTAGATTTACTTAATACCAATACGGAAACTACGCCCATCATGCAAGAAAACAAAGGCGATTTCTTGCGAAAAACGCACGTATTCGTGAGAGGAAACTGGCTTACCAAAGGGCAGGAAGTAAATCCACACACTCCCCAAGAACTGCCAAGTTTTAAGAACTACGAACCCAATCGCTTGGGCTTGGCAAAGTGGTTGGTGAGCAAGGAAAACCCCCTCACTGCCAGAGTAATGGTCAATCGTTTTTGGGAGCAACTTTTTGGAATAGGAATCGTAGAAACTTTGGAAGACTTTGGTTCACAAGGCATTAAACCAACCAACCAAGAATTGTTGGACTGGCTGGCGGTGCAGTTCAAAGAGGAATACAAGTGGAGCGTAAAGCAATTGCTCAAAACCATAGTCATGTCTGCTACCTACCAACAAAGCTCAAAAGCAAATAAATATTTGATAGAGAAAGACCCCGCCAACCACTACTTGGCGCGTGGTGCGCGTGTACGCCTCTCTGCCGAGCAGGTGCGCGACCAAGCCCTTGCCGTAGGTGGTTTTTTGAGTACCAAAATGTATGGAAAAAGCGTCATGCCACCCCAGCCTGATGGCGTTTGGCAAGTGGTATATAGCGGGGACAGATGGGCAACACCCAAAGACGAAGACGCTTGGCGCAGAGGTATTTACACTTTTTGGAGGCGTTCTGCTCCTTATCCTTCTATGATGACTTTTGACGCGGCGGCAAGGGAAATTTGTGTGTCGCGCAGGATTCGCACTAATACTCCTTTGCAAGCATTGGTAACGCTGAACGATACAGTCTATGTAACGGCGGCAAAGGGCTTGGCAAAACAAATGCTACAAGAGCAAAATCTTGATAATCAACTACAAAAAGGTTATGAACTTCTACTTTTTAAGAAAGCAAGCCCACAAACTTTGAAAGTATTAAGTGGATTGTATCAGAAATCATTGAAATATTATCAAGAAAAGCCAGAAGAAATTGGCAAAATCTTAGGAGATAAAAAACTGAAAAATACCACTGAAAATCAACAGCTTGCCGCAATGACGGTAACGGCAAATACCTTACTCAACTTAGATGAGGTAGTGATGAAGGAGTAGGTAATAAAGGGAAACTATTTGCGAATCTCATTATCAATCAATAGATTTGAGCTAGACCTCACTGCTTGAGGGTTCTTGAGATCGAAGGATTTACTTAAGATATTTTATTCAGTCAGATTCTAGAGCTTATTCCTGTTAAATGAGTTATTACTGTTGAAAGATATCAATATC
>JALOMS010000269.1 GCA_025455345.1 Thermoflexibacter sp.
GCAAAGTATTTATAGCTTGGCAGGAGAGCAGTTCAATGTTTCTTCTCCACAACAAATGGGAAAAATACTATTTGAAAAGCTAAAACTGATAGACAAACCTAAGAAAACCAAAACAGGACAATACGCCACAGGAGAGGAAATTTTGGCAACGCTCACCGAACACCAAATTGTGCGCGAAATCCAAGATTATCGCCAAATGCTCAAACTGAAATCTACCTACATAGACGCACTCCCTACGCTGGTCAGTAAGAAAGATGGCTTGATTCATACTTCTTATAATCAGGCAGTTGCGGCAACAGGTAGGTTAAGTTCTAACAATCCTAACTTGCAAAATATTCCTATTCGCACAGAGAGAGGAAAGGAAATTCGCAAGGCTTTTGTGCCAAGAAATCCAGATTTTGTAGTGGTTTCTGCCGATTATTCGCAAGTAGAGCTAAGAATCATGGCAAGTTTCAGCAAAGATACGGCAATGGTAGAGGCGTTCAGGCAGGGCAAGGACATTCACACAGCAACTGCCTCTAAGATTTTCAAAGTACCTGAAAATGAGGTCAGTAGCGACATGAGGCGCAAAGCAAAAACGGCAAATTTTGGCATTATTTACGGCATTTCGGCGCATGGACTTTCTCAGAGGTTAAACATTCCAAGAAAAGAGGCGGCGCAAATCATAGACGCTTACTTTGCGGAGTTCCCTGCGGTCAAGACGTACATGGACGAGGCGATTCACTTTGCCCAAGACCACGAATACGTAGAAACCATGCTTGGCAGAAGGCGATATTTGCGGGACATCAACTCGCGCAACTTCACCCAAAAATCCTTTGCAGAGCGCAACGCCATCAATGCGCCTATCCAAGGCTCGGCGGCGGACATCATCAAGTTGGCAATGATAGACATTCACGCTTGGCTGAAAACGCAAAACCTCAAATCTAAGATGATAATGCAAGTACATGACGAATTGGTGTTTGACGTGTATCTTCCTGAATATGAACTCATGAGCGTAAAAATCAAAGAACTCATGGAAAATGCTTTCCAAATGGAAGTGCCGCTGGAAGTAGAGGTTGGGAAGGGCGAAAATTGGTTGGAGGCGCATTAGGGAGTAAAACTGATTGATGAAAAACTATGCGTTAAAAATTCTAAAAAATTTGTTCTTTTTCTATAAGCATACCACCTTTATGGTTTGCTTTTTATGAAATGAAGAAAGAAATAGAAAAAATAGCCAAAAAATATGAGGTAAGCGTAGGAGCTATTATGATGCTTGTATCAGGCTTACAAAGTACCAATGGCAACCAAGTCCAATTCAATCACCCTGATTTGGGCGGATTGGGGCAGTGGCAGTTAGGCATGGTCATGATTGGTGATATGTTTAACCATACTCTGAAGATGAAAATCAATGAAATTTGTCAAGAATTGGCTTTGTTGGTGAGAAATGAAAAAATAAACCCTCCTAAAAAGTCTGTAATTCAAAATTTTGATTCTATACACGGCAAACCAGCCTTCAAAGGTTCACAAAATAACCTTCACTATGCTTATTATCCTGAGAAAAACTTATTTATATTAGAACAATATGGAATAGTAGAGAAATATAATACAGAGGGTTATCAGATTGTAGGCTTGTCTCAGCAACAAAGTAATTTTACCCAAGATATACAGCTACAAACAGATAAAGGGAGTATTACCATAGCAAATTTGCCCAAATTATAGGATTTTGTGCATTTAATAACCATACTTTTCCTTCCATAATTGCTTGAGACGCGCCCGCATTTCATTTTCTCTTTGATTCTGGAGAGGTTCGTATAGTTTAGTTCCAGAGATTTTTTCAGGCAAATACTCTTGGAAAGCAAAATTTTGGGGGTAATCATGTGCGTACATATAACCTTTGCCGTAACCTTCATTTTTCATCAATTTGGTAGGGGCATTCCTCAAGTGCATAGGAACAGGTAAATCACCTGTTTGCCTTACCAGTTCCAAAGCCTGTTCTATTGCCATATAGCTCGCATTACTTTTCGAAGAAGTTGCCAAATAAATAGCTGTTTGGGATAGAATAATTCTTGCTTCTGGATAGCCAACATAAGAAACTGCTTGAAAACAATTGGTAGCCAAAGCCAAAGCCGTAGGATTGGCATTGCCGATGTCTTCTGATGCCAAAATCAACATTCTCCGAGCAATAAAAACGGGGTCTTCTCCACCCTCTATCATACGCGCCAACCAATAAACCGTCGCATTGGGGTCGCTCCCTCGCATAGATTTGATGAAAGCCGAAACAATGTCATAGTGCTGTTCGCCACTTTTATCATACAAAACAGTTTTTTGCTGAACAGCTTGCTGAATAATTTCGTCAGAAATAAGCACTTGATTATCAATAGTTTGTGAGGTAGATTCCAATGCAAAATTTACTGCTGTTTCTAAGATATTGAGTAGCTTACGCCCATCTCCTCCGCTCAATCTAAATAAAGCCTCTGTTTCGCTCACTTGAATAATTTGATGGTTTTTTACTTGGTCAGCTTGTCTATCCAAACCCCCATTGAGCATTTGTAAGGCATTAGTAACAAGTTGTTGTAAATCTGCTATTTCCAAGGGATAAAGACGATATACATGGCATCGCGAGAGCAAGGCAGAATTTACTTCAAAAGAGGGATTTTCTGTGGTAGCCCCAATAAGTGTAATGACTCCCTTCTCTACTGCACCAAGCAAGGCATCTTGTTGGGACTTATTAAATCGGTGAATTTCATCTATAAAAAGCACTGTACCAGATTGATAATGCGCTTTTTCTATTACTTCTCTTACCTCCTTGACTCCAGAACTGATAGCACTCAAAGTAAAAAAAGGCTTATTAAGCGTATGGGCAATGAGCATCGCCAAAGTAGTTTTCCCTACGCCAGCTTGTCCCCAAAATATCATTGAGCTAATCTTCTGATTTGCAAGCATTTTACGAATGACTCCATTATCCCCAACCAAGTGTCGCTGTCCAATAAAGTCATCTATACGTTTAGGTCTTAGTCTTTCTGCTAATGGAATATAGTTGTTTTGCATAAAAATATCTTGAATGTGTGAAATTCTATTCAATCACTTGTTTTTTCATTTTTCAGCTATTGTACAAGAAAGATTTTGAAAAGAGATAAGATTTTTAAGCATGAATCATGGTTTTATCAAGATGACCAAACAAAAAGTATGTATTTTTAAAAGTTTTTTATAACGAAGATACAATAACATTTTAACTTTATACCAAAAGTATGGGATTATTATTCTATAATATCTTTATAACACTTTACCAATCAGTTATTTATATTTTTTCTTTTTTTAATCCCAAAGCAAAATTATTTGTTAAGGGTAGAAAGAATTGGAAGGAAAACTTAGTAATCCAATTTGAAAATAATACTTCTCCTGTGGCATGGTTTCATTGTGCTTCTTTGGGTGAGTTTGAGCAAGGGCGACCTGTCATAGAAAGTTTTAGAACCAATTATCCTCAATTTAGCGTATTACTTACTTTTTTTTCTCCAAGCGGTTATGAGATACGGAAAAACTACAAGGGGGCAGATTTTGTCTGCTACTTACCTATGGATACCGCTTCCAATGCCAAGCAATTTATCCAAATAGTACAACCTCGCGTGATATGCTTTGTCAAATACGAATTTTGGTATCATTTTATCAATGAGGCATATAAGCACAATATTCCTTTGATTACTTTTTCTGCTATTTTTAGAAAAGAGCAAGTATTTTTCCAATGGTATGGAGGACTGTTCCGCAAAATATTAAAAAAATTTACCCATATTTTTGTTCAAAACCAACTTTCCATTGACTTACTCAAAAAAATTCAAATAACACAAGTTAGCCTAAGTGGAGATACCCGCTTTGATAGGGTATGGGCTATCAAAGAAAGTCATCAGGAGATAGAAACAGCCTCTCTGTTCAAGAATAATGAAAAACTCATGGTCATTGGAAGTAGTTGGAAAGAAGATATACAAGTGCTTGCTAATGCTTTAAAAGACTTCCCTTATCCTCTCAAACTTGTCATTGCCCCGCATGAAATAGACGAAAATAGTCTGCAATTCATTGAAAATCAATTTTTTGATAAAAAAATAGCCCGTTTTTCTCATGTCAATAAGGGAACAATCAAAGGCGAGTCAATAGCAGATTTTCATATTTTACTCATAGATAGTATAGGAATGTTATCTTCTTTATACAAGTATGGAGAATATGCGTTTGTAGGCGGTGGTTACGCACAAGGTTTGCACAATATACTTGAGCCTGCGGTTTTTGGTATGCCTATCTTTTTTGGTCATAAAGCCTATCAAAAATTTAGTGAAGCAGTAGCATTGGTGAACTTAGGAGTAGCATTTCCCATAATGCAAGCAAATAATTTAAAAAATAAATTGATTTATTTGTTTGAAAATCAAAAAGAGAAAGATAAAATTGAGATAAATTGTGTTCGATATGTGCAAGAGCATCTTGGAAGCACAGAGAAAATATTGGACAGAATAACAAACTTTCTAATTTAGTATATTGAAAATGAATCTTTTAGAAGTTATTGGGTGGATTAAAACTGGTCAAAATGGAGAGTTAGCCCAAGCATTGAAAGCAAATCCTCTTATTGCAGAAAGCAAAACAGAACAGGGCATTTCCCTTTTATTGTTAGCGACTTATCACAGAAATAAAATCGCCATAGAATTATTGAGAAGTTACAGGCAACATCTCGATATTTTTGAAGCGGCAAGCATTGGGGATATGGACAATCTTAAAATGCAATTGGCTAATGACATAAACCTTCTTAATGCCTATTCTATTGATGGTTTTACTCCACTTGGACTTGCTTGTTTTTTTGGGCAATACGATGCTGTATCATTCCTTTTAGCTCAAGGAGCAAACTCCAATCTCGCTTCTGCCAATGCCTTCAGAGTTGCACCTATTCATTCTGCCTGCGCCATTTCCAATTATGATATTACCGAATTACTCATTAGATATTCTGCTAATATCAATGTAAAACAACAACAAGGAATTACTCCGCTACACTCGGCGGCGCATCACGGACAAACGCGCATTGTACAGCTTCTTATCGCACACGGAGCAGATACTAACGCCCGAACAGATGCTGGACAAACACCTCTTGATATGGCTTTGGAGAAAAATTTTTTAGAAACTGCCGCTATAATTAGGCAAGGTATATGAAAGTAATCTTAAAATAAGGACTATGCTTATGATGTGAGATAAGTTTTTGCCTAATTGATAGGATAGTATCATTTTGTCTAAAACAAACACCTTTCTAAATAGTAATTAAATAGTGAGTAATTGACTTTTGAAAACTAATTAGTAAGTTTGCTAATGATTTTAGGGAATGATAAATTATAGAAAACCATCAATTGTAAAAGTCTTTTAATGAGCCTATTAGACCAATATTTTAGCGAATTACAGACCGCCAACGAAAAGGAAATCACAGAACACTCTTTGCGTTCTGCCTTAGAAACTTTGCTCAAAGCAACCGCAAAAGAAGTCAATAAGGAAATAGAGGTATTACAAGAACCCAAAAGGCACAGCAAATTTGGCACGCCCGACTTCAAAATCTCCAACACCGCAGGGATTATTGGCTACTGCGAAACCAAGAAAATAGGCGAAAACTTAGACGAAGTGCTGAAATCTGCTCAAATCAAAAAATATTTAGAACTCAATAGTAATTTATTACTTACTGATTATCAAGTATTTATATGGATTAAAGAGCAAGCAGAAGTTAAGCGCATTTTGCTCACCCCCCAAACTACACAGGCATTAGAAATCTTACTCAAAGATTTTTTTAGAGAAACGCCACAGGGCATTGGCACAGCAAAGGACTTGGCAAAGGCTTTGGCGGTCAGGACAAGGTTTTTGAAAGAGAGTTTAAAAGAGGCTTTAGAAGAACAGATTAAAAAGCAAGAGGCTTTAAAATTAATTGGTTTATATCAATATTTTAAAAATACAGTTTCTGAAGATTTTAGTATTCAACAGTTTGCAGATGCTTTTGCCCAAACATTGTCATACAGTCTTTTTTTAGCAAAGCTAAATGCAGAAGAACAACTTTTGACTTTACAAAACATTAAAAATTTTATTTCTTACTCTTTCCCTGTCATCAAAGAAGTTTCAGCATTTTTAGATAATTTAGAGGAAGAAGAATATAAACCTGTTCGCTGGGTAGTAAATGAAATAATTACCATTATTAATAGCCTCAATATCAAAGAAATACAAAAAAGTTTATCTTTTAATAAAAGTAGCATAAGCAGTTCGGAGGATATTTCTGCTGACCCGTATTTGTATTTTTACGAAGATTTTTTAGGGCAATACGACAGTAATTTGCGAAAAGCAAAAGGGGTTTACTATACGCCTCCTGCCGTAGTGAACTTTATCGTGAGGGCAATAGACGAAGTGTTGAAAACAGAGTTTGGCATTGGCAAGGGATTAGCTGATAAAGAGCAAGTTACCGTTTTGGACTTTGCCACAGGCACAGGCACTTTTATTTTGGAGATATTGAAAGTCATTTTCACTACCGTTCCTGCCAATTCTACACTTAGACCTGAAATTATCAAAAATCATGTTTTAAAAAACATTTATGGTTTTGAATATTTGATTGCGCCTTATACGGTTGCTCACCTCAAACTCTCTCAATATCTGAAAGATA
>JALOMS010000270.1 GCA_025455345.1 Thermoflexibacter sp.
CTCAAAGTAGGAGATGGAAAGTTTGACCTGGTCTTTCAGCCAGCGAGCGAGCATGATATATTGGGCAATGCTTTGATTCAAATGCAAAAACAATTACAATTAGCCGCAATAGAAGAAAAAAAACGAGCGTGGGCAACAGAAAGTATGTCCAAATTTGTAGAAATCCTTAGAAAAGACCATGCTTCATTCAAGCACATGATAGATGAAATAATAGCTACATTAGTGCATATTTTAGCCATCAATCAAGGCGGCATATTTATTGTCAATGAGGAAGATACAGACAATACTTACTTAGAAATGATAAGCTGTTATGCGTATAGCAAAAAGAGGTTTTTTGAAAAAAAGATACCTATCAAGGGCAAATTTGCATCAGGAGTGATAGGGCAGGCATACATAGAAAAACAAACCATCAATCTTAGCGAAGTCCCTTCCAACTATACACATATTACTTCTGGCTTGGGCGAGGCAACTCCGACGGCTTTGCTTATAGTCCCTCTCAAATTGAATAACAGAGTAACAGGCATCATTGAGTTAGCAGGTTTTAAAGAGTTTGATAATCAAGAAATTGCCTTCGTAGAAAAGTTAGCTGAAACACTTGCCTCCTCTATTATCGCAACCAAAATTAATGAACAAACCAAGAAGTTATTGCATGATTCTCAACAACAAGGGCAAATCTTGCTCCATAAGGAAGAAGAAATGCGTAAAAACTTAGAAGAATTAAGAATTACGCAGAATGAAATGCAACGCACACAAAAAGAACTCTTAGACGTAAAAGACGATTTGGAGAGAGAAATGCAAAAACAACAGATAGCCATGCAAGAACTGCAAACCAAAGAGGCTACTTTGGAAGCAATGATAAATAACACAGATGACGTAATTATAGTCATAGATAAAGAGTACAAAATATTGCTTTTTAATGAGATATATAGTAAAAACCTCAATATAAGAATGGGAATGGAGGCGCGGCAGGGTTTAGACATATTAACTACCTACCTTCCCGAACAAGTGGAAGTATTCAAATCTTATTTTGACAGGTGTCTGGCAGGAGAAAAATTTGCAGTAGAAGAAAAACTGTTATTTGTTGGAGAAGAACGGTATTATGAAATACACTATAACCCCATCAAAGACGACAAAAATAATATTACAGGGGTTTCTGTTTTTACACGCAATATTACTGGACGTAAAGCACAAGAAAAGAAAGTTTTAGAAACGATTCAACAAGAAAAAGAAAGAGCAAATAAGCAAATAGAAGCACAGAGAAAACTATTTGAACAGAGTATAGTGCTTTTTAGAGAAAAAGAAAAATCGTTGGTACAAAAGTTGTCCAACCTTGAAAATGAATTGACTTCTTTGAAGAATGAAGCAAAAATTTATTAATTTTGTCTAAGGATATTCCCCCCTTGAGTTATATTGTACTAATTTTTTGACTAATATACCCAAATAGGTATATATAATACTTGTTAGCGTAAATGCATAATCAACTGACTTACAAAGCATTAAAAAATATTTTATTCTTTATTGTTTTCTGCTTATCTACCATTAAAGTAGCCAATGCAGGGAATATGCTTGTAATTAGTGATGACAAAGGCGAGTATATAATCTCAGGAGAATTATTTTACTTAGAAGATTCTTTAAAATCTTTATCTATTTATGATATTTCTTCAGGCAAATACGACCATCTTTTTAAGCAATTAGAAAATGCCAATACCAATTTTGGATTTTCAAGTTCTGCATTTTGGGTTCGTTTAGAAATAGATAATCAGACTACCCGACAAGAAAACTTTTTCTTAGAGCTGAACTATCCTATGCTTGATAGCATAGAATTATATTATGATGAATTAGACAAATGGTTGGTAAAAAAGACGGGAGATTTTTATTCTTTTAGCACCAGAGAAGTCAAAAATCGCAATTTTGTATTTCCTATCACCATTCCTACTTGGGACACCAAAGTTTTTTATATGCGCGTTTCTACTGATGGGAATAGCGTGCGCTTACCAATGACACTTTGGACTCCTATTTCTTTTAGTGAATACAATCACAACATACAGTTTTTCTTTGGTATTTTATACGGCATTATTCTCTTAATTATCTTGGAGAATATTTATATCTTCTTTTCAATCAGGGACTACAGTTATTTGTATTACGTGTTCTCTATGCTGAGTTCTTTCTTTTTGATTACAATATTGAATGGTCATGCCTTTGAGTATTTGTGGCCTGAAAATGTTTGGATGCAAAATCACATCTTACCTATTATTACCCTTTCTTTAGGATTTTGGACAGCAATATTTTGTAGGGATTTCTTAGAAATGAAAGACCATTCAGCCCTTTTAGATAAAATGTTGTGGGGATTTGCTTTGGTCATGGTTGGATTGATGATACCTTCCTTAGTCTTGCCTTCGTTTATCATGTCCATCATTACAGCAACGGTAGGAATCTTAGAAGGAATCACCTTGTTTATTGCAAGTGCTATCGCTGTATATAGAGGAAGCCTCTCAGCAAGGTATTTTTTTATGGCATTTTCTTGCTATGGATTAGGCTTATTGGTATATGGAATCAAGCATTTAGGTATTATTCCTGTGAATTTGTGGACGGACAATAGCATACAGATAGGTGCGGCTACTCAGGTTATTTTACTTTCTTTTGCATTAGGGTCTAAACTAAAGGATTTTAAACGCAGAAGCTCAAGGGCAAAAGAAGAAGCCTTACAATTGCAAAAGCAAATCAACGAGCAGTTGGAAGAAAAAGTAGCAGAACGTACCCAAGAAATTCAAGAAAAAGCCTTTGAATTGGAAGTTGCCTATAAAAATGTAGCAGTAGTCAGTCAGATAGGACAAGAAATCACCTCTTCCCTCAATATCGAGGATATTTTTAATAAATTATATCGCTATGTAAATGACCTCATGGACGCATCTGTATTTGGTGTAGATATTTATGACCCAGAAAAGCAAGTTATTGAATATAAGCTAAATATAGAAAGAAATCAAAGATTGCCTTCTGAAACAGTTTCTATGGCAGAAGAAACCAATTTGTCGGTGTGGGCTGTAAAAAATCGCAAAGAGATTTTTATGAATGATGTATCTTTAGAGTACAACAATTATATTGCTGACCATGAGCTATCTCTTATAGAAGGGGCAGACCCTCTGTCTGTTATTTATATTCCTTTGCAAATCGGAGAAAAAGTCTTAGGAGTAACCACTGTGCAAAGTTTTGAGAAAGATGCCTACAATATTCAGCACTTGGAGATTATGCGTACCCTTGCTTCTTATACGTCTATCGCCTTAGATAATGCCGCCGCTTACAACGAAATAGAAACCTCAAATCTGAAAATCACCCAAAGTATTCGCTACGCTAAACGCATACAAGACGCTATTCTTCCTGATAATGAACTGATTAAAAAGAATTTTGACGAACATTTCATCATCTATTATCCCAAAGACATCGTAAGTGGTGATTTTTATTGGTTTGCCGAACTACCCTCGCAGTCTGATGACAATGAAGTAGATAAAGTAATCATTGCAGTAGTAGATTGTACGGGGCATGGAGTACCTGGGGCTTTTATGACAATGATGGGCAATGACTTGCTTAACCAAATTGTCATAGAAAATGAGATTACTGACCCCAACCAAATTATTGTAGAATTAGATAAAAAAGTAACGCGTACCCTTGACTCCCAACAAGAAAAGAGGAATGATGGCATGGACATTTCTATTGCGGTGATAGATAAAACCCAACAAGTCATTCATTTTGCTGGAGCAAAATTGCCTATTTATCGCGTACATAATGGCGTATTAGACCAAATCAAAGGCAATATATTCCCAATAGGCGGTAGGCAATACAAAAATAATAAAGTATTTGAAAACCATAGTTTTACATACACCAAAGGAGATACTATTTATCTTTTTTCTGATGGCTTTCAAGACCAATTTGGAGGAGATAAGAAAATAAAATATACAACCAAACGCTTCCGACATTTTTTGGCGGAGATGTATGGCATGAATATGCAAGAACAAAAAGATATGTTGGAGAAAGAACTCGCGTATTGGAAAAATGGCGGCAAACAAACCGACGATATTCTGGTCATGGGTTTCAAACTTTAGCCAAGAGTTGTCCAATTAATCAAAACTTATCTATGCGTAATTTCTACCGTTAATAACAAAGTTTCTTTATTTTTAGCAGTAGCGGCAAACACAATCTCATTGGTCTTACAGTTGATGTCTGCTTGAGCAACTAACTGATTAGCAAGAACTTTCTGAATTTTCTCTGCCAATGCTCCTGTTTGTTTTTTCATTTCCTCTTTTAGGTATTGGGCATCGATGGCTTCTTTGGAATAGATGATACATAGATAATCCGTTCCCGCGCTCTCATCTAAAGCCAAATAATGCTCCTCATCGGGAATCGCTAATTCACTTTTGACAGAAGTAAGTGCTGGGCTGACTCCTTCTTGGTGAGGAAAAAGCTGAAATATCTGCGATTGGTTATCCGCAGCAAAAATATAAACATAAGCAGGCTCATTATTAGAGAGATAGAGGCGGAATCGCGTACCCGAAGGCAAAGGATGCTCCATCTGATAGATTTTCCCATTCCAGCTTGTTTTTACTTCATCTCCACTTGCGGTCATAATCTTTAGCTTGCCAGAAAGGTCAGCATTCCCTATCGCCACAGCAGGTGGGGGATTCTTACTTGGCAATTCCATCATTTCGTATGCTTCTCGCACAAAATTTGCAAAATCCTGATAACGCACCCACATAAACCCTTGATTTCCCCAAGTTGTACCCCAGCTATTCATTAGCTCGAATGCTCCCCCAAATTTTTTATCGTCATACCCTATGACTGTCATCGCATGACCATAATGCTCCTCATTGGGGTTTTCCTTTGGAATCCAGCAGTTCTTCGCTGTTTGGAAAGAAACAGGACACTTCATGCCAATGATGACGGGCTTATTTTCCGAAATACTTTTTTTTACTGCATTGATTTTTAACCACTTATTTTGCAAATTGTCTGAGGTATTGAAAAGTTTGAGATAGCCCTTGATTTTAAAATTTTTGGCTTTGGTAAGCAAATTGGCTGGAACAGCAGTGGGGCAGTCCCCCTTAAATTCATTGAACTTCACTGCTCCATTTTTTTTCATGTTTTCTAAAGCATCAGTGATAAATGCCCCATACGTACATTCTTTGTCAAAGCTAAATTTTGCCATAGAATATGTAAAAGAAGGAGAAAAAGCATTTTGCATTACTTGAGCAAAGGAAATAGCATTATTTTGTTTTGCTTCTATGATGGTACGAGCGGAGTATGCTACAGCCCAAGCCGTACATGTGCCGTATTCTCCTTGATTCTTAGGAATAGGGCAGTATTTTTTCAAAGAATTACTCGCAGGCAATACCTTGTATTCTCTGGTAAGCAATACGGCTTTGAGAGGAACTTGGGCATATTTAGAAGTATCAAATAAGCAACCTGTCTTGAACTGAGGCACTTGAGCAGAAACAAAAAAAGGCAACAAGAATAGCAGAAAAATAAACGCACCAATAGAAATAGTTTTATCTTTGTTCATTGATTTAAAAGGGTAAATTTTGTATATTTATTAACGCAAAAAATATGCGGAGGTTCTAAAATTATGAGTTGGAAAGCATTTAATCCTAAAGAATTGCATCTGCCAGTGTTGCAGTATTACTTACAAAGCCTCATTGCACCGCGCCCTATTGCTTTTGCAAGCACCATAGACAAGCTCGGCAAGGTGAATCTTAGCCCATTTAGTTTTTTTAATATTTTTAGCCTCAATCCTCCGATTGTTGTTTTTTCTCCTTCGCGTAGAGCGCGTGATAACTCGACCAAGCATACCTTAGAGAATGTCTTAGAAGTGCCTGAAGTTGTGATAAATATGGTCAATTATAGCATAGTAGAGCAGACTTCTTTGGCAAGTACCGAGTATGATAAAGGAGTGAATGAATTTATCAAAGCTGGTTTGACAGAGGAAACATCTACTTTGGTCAGACCTCCAAGAGTAGCAGAATCACCCGCCGCTTTGGAGTGTAAAGTACAACAAATACTGCCTTTGGGCAATGAGGGTGGGGCAGGTAACTTGGTAATTTGTGAGGTTGTATTAATACACATTAAGGAAAAAGTATTTGATGAAAATGGTAAAATTAGCCCATACCACTTGGATTTGGTGGCGCGAATGGGTGGAGATTGGTACAGTAGGTCGCAGGGAGAGAGCCTCTTTGAGATACCTAAGCCTCTACAAACCAAAGGAATAGGCATAGATAATATTCCTAAAAACATTAGAAATAGTAATATATTAACTGGAAATAATTTAGGGCGATTAGGAAATATAGAAAAATTACCTAATCAAGAAGAAGTAGAATCTTTTAAAGAAAGAGAAGAGATACAGACTTTGATACAAAAGTTTGAAAATCAGCCAATAGAATTAGAAAAAGCAATTCACCTCTTAGCCCAAGCGTATTTGGAAAAGAAAGATATTGTTTCGGCTTGGAAAGTATTGCTAAGTTTATAAGCACTTGTATTACAACTATTTGAATACTACTCCTATTTACTAAGATATTTGTTTATGAGTAATTGATGCTCTTCTAAGCCCTTTTCAGTAAGAAAAAAAGCAATTTGATTAAAAAA
>JALOMS010000271.1 GCA_025455345.1 Thermoflexibacter sp.
GTCGCAAACGATTGCGGTTTCATGTAGAAAAGGGTCTTCCAAAGTCCAAAGACGAGGATTAGGTATGCTTACTTCAAAAGTAGCAGAAATAGCGTCTTTGGCAATTTGCTGATTCACTATAATTGGCTGATTATCAGTTTTAATAGTAAGTTTGAGTGGTAGAGATTTTCCTGTTTTGTTGGGTGCGGAAAGATTGACCGTAACCTTTACCTTTTGTTTGTCGATGTCTGGCTCGAAGCGGAAATTGTCCAAGTAGTTATTACCTCTTGCTTCTAAATAAACGGTTTGCCAAATTCCTCTGGCATTGCCGTAGCCCTGCTTTCCGTAAAGTGTAAAATCGCGTCTTTTGTCATCTACTCTGATGATAAGCTGTTGATTTTGACCGTATTTCAGGAGTTTGGTAAGTTCAAAAGAGAAAGGTACATAGCCGCCTTGGAACTTGCCTAACTCGTTGCCGTCCAAGAAAACGGTGGTTTCCCAATCCGAAGCACCAATGGTTACGAAGGTGCGCTTGCTTGCCCAAGACTGCGGCACATTAATTTCTTTTTTGTACCAAGCAATGTCTGCTTCATCTTTTACACCCGAAAGCGGTGCGCCCCAAGGGAAAGGCACTTTGATGGTTTTGGAAAACGTTTTTGTTCCCTTTGCCCAATTCTCTTTCAGTCCCAAGTCGCCTTTGTCGAACTCAAAAGCCCAATCCCCGTTCAGGTTTTGCCAATTGGGGCGTTCCAAATCGGGGCGCGGGTGTTCTGGTAATGGAATTTGTGCGTGTAAGTTGCTTATAATCAAGCAAAAGATTAAAATTAAACTGTATTTCATTTTCATTGGAAAATTTGGTTTGTGTTAGATAAAATGATAAAAAACCAGAAATATTCACTTTCTCAAAAGTAGGAAACTATTGTAAAGTTTTGATAGATTGGGAAACGAATTTTTTACTTGAAATGAAATGTAAGTAGGTATTCAAATTATAATAATCTTTGACAAATTTTTTAGATTCGTGCCATGAATTGTGATAAAGCGATTGAAGTCCTGTTAAGGACTTAATATCGGTAGAAGTATTTATGTAATATATGAAACAAAAATCCATTAGGAGTTTAATTATCAGCATGTTATTCAACTCTTATAGATATTGTTTATGAATTAGTTACGTCCCATAATGAAATTCCCTACGAGGCTTTTTTGGGGACGGCGCGCCTCTTTTTCTACAAATATTGAATGCCTAACGGCATTTTAAAGTTATACTTTTTAATGATTTTTTATATCCAACGACATTTTTCAAGATGTATGGATATTTTTTGTATTTATATGAGGGTGTGATATTTGTAGAAAACATCTATTCTCTCACAAAATACAAGCCTCGTAGGGGCGAAACCTTGAATATTTTGGAATTACAACTATTCCGAACCTTCAAATTCATAAACAGTGAGTTTGCCGAGTAGTTTAGCACTTTCTTGGACTTTTTTGATGTTATCAGGCGTAAGGTATTTGATAAGGCTACCCACTTCTGTTTTTGTTTTTTGATAAAAGCTACCCAAGCGTGTCCAAAACGAAGAACTTTTGATTTTTTCCTTGTCTTCTTCTTTGGCTACATTTTCCGCAGACTTTAAGAGTTTTGTAATTTCTTCTAACAAAGACTTGATTTCATCAGATTTTTCTGCTTCTTCTAAGTCTTCTTTCATTACATTCAAACGACTAATAAAAGGAGTCATTTCCTTGCGAAAAGCCTCCACACTAAACTCTTGCGAACTGCTCAAACTATTGGTGTTTGTGTTCGTATTGGTATTTGTAACTTGTGGATTACCAATGTTTTTAAATTCAGGTGAAATATCTATCATGGTAGTAGAAGGTTTTAAAGTTGCTAATATTTCTGTAAACTGTGGGATAGAAAAAGTAACAGACTCATGCTTATTTTGAGGCTGTTGAATTTTCATCACAAAACTCAGGGTTTGTTCATGAAGCGAGATTAATTTGCCTTGTAAATCGTCTTTTTCACCTCTCAAATCAATATTTTCCTTTTTAAACAATGAAATTTCAATGTTTAATTCTTTGTTTTCAAACTCGGTGCGTTCCAATCTGAACTTCAAATTGCGAATTTCATCTTCCAATTTTTGACTTTCTAAACTGCTTTGATTTGCCAATTTTGCCATGTAGTAAAACAACATTCCATTGATTTCTTCTAAGGAAAAATCCTTGCCCGCCTTTGTGACCAAGCGCAGACCATTTGCTTCTGTTTGTATTTCAAAATGAATTTCTTTGCCTGTTTTTTCCCTCACGATATTCTTAAACCTACCCAAATAAGTGCTAAATAAAATTGCCACTTCTTCTGGCATATCCCAATGTGCATAAAAATAACCATACCCACGCTGTTGATTGAGATAGCGCATTTGTTTGGATAGTCCCCAACTAACAAAACCCTCTGGCATTTTTGAGAGTGGATTTGCATGAATCATAAAAAATTGTAAACTATTTTCTGAATCAGTGATATGATTAGATACTTCATCAATCTTATTACTACTTAAATCCAAACTTTGTAAATTGCCTAAACCACCCAAATCAAGACTAATTAATTGATTAGAACTTAAATCTAATTCTTGTAAATTGTCTAAGCCACTCAAATCAAGACTAATTAATCTATTATTACTTAAATCTAATTTTTGCAAATTAACTAAGCCACTCAAATCAAGGCTACTTAATTGATTAGAACTCAAATGTAAACTTTGTAAATTCATCAACCCATTCAAATCAATTGTTGTTAATTGGTTACTCCCCAAATGTAATTGTTGCAAATTCACCAATCTACTCAAATTGATTTCTGTTAATTGATTATGCCTCAAATCTAATTGTTGTAAATTCATCAATCCACTCAAATTGATTTCTGTTAATTGATTGCCGAATAAATTTAATTGTTGTAAATTTATCAGCTCATTCAAATTAATTTCTATTAATTGATTGCCCCATAAATTTAATTGTTGCAAATTCACCAATCTACTCAAATCCAAACCACTTAGTTGATTATTACGTAAATGTAATTCAATTAAATTAATAAGTTTACTGATACTGAAAGATGAAATTTGTAGTTTCATCTTCTTATCATAACTGTTACTTATGTCCAAAAATTGTAACTTATTTAATTGCTCTATCCCTTCCAAATTTTTAATGGGGCAGTTATATAAGCTCAGATATTTTACATTTTTAAACTTAATTATTTTTGTCAAATCCTTTACCTCTTGCTCATTTAGCTCAATGTATAATACCTCCTCTACATACTTACTATCTAAATCTGCTAAGGTGCTAAGGCTATGAGTATCTTTCTTTTGATGATATTCTTCAAAAAATAGCTTCATGGGAAGGTTAGTTTCTAACTTCCCTTCTTCCTTTAATTCTTTGTAAAGATTATCTAAATATTCAAATGCCATAGATTTACGTTTTTTGCTAAATTAATGAAAAACAAAAGATTAGAGAAGAATAAAAAATATTATTTCTGAACTTTATTACAAAATTTTTGTATATTTGTAGTAGGAAACAGAGCGTTTCGGACGTTCGTGCAACGCTTATGCTGTAAAGTATAATGGCATTGTAACGCTGTTTCAAAATCCGTAGTTGCTGAAAAGTTGCTACGGATTTATTTTTTCTTTTTGCGAATGTACAAGGTTTGCATGGCTAATTGTTTGCGTTTAGTTCTAACCTCTTCTGCGTAAAAGTATTGATTATCAATTGTTTTTTCATTCAAAATAATATCATTACCAATGTTATTTTGACCTCCATGAGAAATTTTATCAGGGTTTTCTAAAATTTCTTCTATTTTCTCAAAGTCATCTTCTTTTACCCCTACTTGACCTCTCAATGCCTCTTGCTTATCATTTCCATGCTTGCGAAAAGTATGTTTGACGGCATATTTGTCAATGATATGTTGATATTCTTGATTTAACTCAATTCCTGTTTCTTGCTTAATTTTCTCAACTTCCTTTTCTGTGAGATTGGCAATAACCAAGATTTTATTTTCATTGGTATCATCTTTCATACAGTTTGCTACAAACTGCTTCAATTTATCTTTTAGACCCATTATTGTGATATTTTTGAGATATGCAAAGGAAAAAAGTTATGACTGATTATCAAATTTTTTCCACCATTTCCTTTATCATTCCTGCACTTTCCTCTATTTTTTTCAGATTTTCAGGCGCAACGTAAGACAAGAGGCTTTTATTTTCCTTTTTCAAAAATGAGAAAAAGTCCTTGATTCTTTCCACAAAGGCAGATTGTCTTATTTTGTCTTTGTCTTCTTCTTTACTCACCTTTTCAGCAGATTTGAGTAGTTTATTGATTTGTTCAGCAAGCATTTTGACTTCTTTGGTTTGTTCCGTTTCTTCCAAGTCTTCTTTGAGCATTTCTAAACGACTCATCATTGGCAAAAGCACATTCCTAAATGCTTCTATTTGAAAGGTTTGCTGATTAGAAAGCGTATTTTGGTTTGTATTTATATTAGTGCTATTAACCACAGGATTTCCAATATTTTCAAATTTAGGCGAAATTTCTATTTTGGGTTGGAATGCTTTTACTATCTCTTTTAATTGGTTGATAGAAAGGCGTTTACTCTCTTTATTAGGAATTTCCTTTTCATCATTTTTGGGTTTGTCCAATTGCTGAATAAACACTTTGAGCCTATCCCAAAAGTCATAGGAGTGAGAACCACCAATAAACTCCTGTTTGAAGCGAGCATATTTGCTGTCTTGTATATTGAGTTTATCTAATTCCTCAAAGAGTTCGGGTAAGTTATTATCATTGAGCAAGTTCAGAAGTTTTTGAATATTCATATTAGATAGATTATATGATATTCAAAAGTAGGAAATTGCTTTCATTTCCACTCAATTTTTTTGATATTTTTGCATGAAAATAGGTTTCGCGCCTACGAGGCTTTTTTGGGGACGGCGCGCCTCTTTTTCTACAAATATTGAATGCCTAACGGCATTTTAAAATTATACTTTTTAATGATTTTTTATATCCAACGACATTTTTCAAGATGTATAGATATTTTTTGTATTTATATGAGGGTGTGATATTTGTAGAAAAATTTTGTAAAGCAATTAACCGACACGAATGGTGCGAAATTTCGCAAAGTGTCTGTTAATTTTGTTGCATTACTTATCTTATAATGAGAAAGATAGTATATGTGATGATTGCATTTGTAACTTGTGTTTTACCTTCTTGCAACTTCAACGGAGAAAAATTACAACTTCACTTGTTCCATTTTAGGGGCAAAAAAGTGCATGACAACCCATGCCAAAAGATACGCTAAACCGCAGATAGTGAATAAGATATTATAACCTGCGGTAATATTTCCAGCCGCTTTATAGCTATCTAAAAGTTGTCCTACCAAGAGCGGAAACAAAATACCTCCTACCGAACCTGCCATGCCACCAATACCTACTACTGAGCTAATCGCTTTTTTAGGGAACATATCCGAGGCGGTAGTGAAAATATTGGCACTCCATGCTTGGTGTGCCGCCGCCGCCAAGCTAATCAAGGCAACCACTACCCAAATATTGTTGGCAAATTGTGCGGTAGTGATGGGAACGACACAAAGCGCAAAAATAAGCATAGATACTTTGCGGGCTTTGTATATGACCCACCCTTTTTTGATGAGGTAGGAAGACAAATAACCGCCTCCAATACTTCCAATGGTCGTTGCTGTATAAACAATCGCCAAGTGGATATTGGGTTTTTTAAAGTCTAATTGGAAGGTAGTGGCAAAATAAGAAGGCAACCAAAAAAGGAAAAACCACCAAACGGGGTCAGTCAGTAGCTTGCCAAACACAAAAGCCCATGTTTGTCTGATACTGAAAAGCCTGAGCCAGCTTACTTGTGTCTTGTCATTCAAGTCTGTTTCTGCCTCATTGTCACTGTGAATATACTCGTACTCTGCTTGGGAAATTCGCTTTTGTTTAGAAGGTATTTCATAATAAATCCACCAAAAAATTAACCAAATAAATCCAATAGCTCCTGTAATGATAAAAGCCTCTTGCCAACCATAAACCCCTAATATCCAAGGAACCATGATGGGCGCAACGACTGCGCCCACATTTGCTCCTGAATTAAAAATACCTGTGGCTAAGGCTCGCTCTTTTTTGGGAAACCACTCTGCCACAGACTTGATAGCCGCAGGAAAATTTCCAGCTTCACCTAAACCCAAGGAAGCCCGCGCAATACCAAAACCCAATGTACTCTTCGCCGCCGCATGAAAAATAGCGGCAATGCTCCACGCAATAATGGAAATAGCATATCCCATTTTTGTGCCTATGAAGTCAATGAATCTACCAAAAAACAGTAAGCCAATCGCATAAGCCGCCGAAAATGACATCACTACATTGCTATAATCTGTTTCTGTCCAGCCAAACTCCTTCTCTAATTCTGGCTTTAAGAAACCAAGCACCTGCCTGTCCAAATAATTAATGGTGGTGGCAAAGAAAAGCAAGGCAACAATTACCCAGCGATAATTACCTATTGAGGCTTTTATATTTTTGTTTTTCATCTTTGACTTTAATATGGGAATATGGTATTTGTAAAAAATAATTGGTCAGGTAACGCACTTTGCTTTCTTTCCTCCGTCTTTTT
>JALOMS010000272.1 GCA_025455345.1 Thermoflexibacter sp.
CCTGTATTTATGAAAAAAGAAGAACTACTCAAGTCAGTCAGTTCTATACCCGCAAAGGCTCTCAAAAATACAGGAAAAATATGGATATATGACAAGTATCTACTTGTTAATGAACTGAATAAAGGAGTACATGTGATTGATAACTCTAATCCAAATTTCCCAAGACAAGTAAGTTTTATCCAGATACCTGCTAATGTAGATATGGCAGTCAAAGGTAGGATTTTGTATGCAGATAGCCATACTAATTTGTTAGCAATTGATATTAGTAATCCATTGCAAATTAAGATTTTAGAAGTTGTAGAAAATGCATTTCCTCCGCTATATTTTCATAGCGATACTACGAAGGGCATCATTGTCGACTGGGAAGAAAAAGAAATTACAGAAATAGTCGATTGTAATTATCAGCCTTGCCCTAATTGCTTTTATTTTGATAGGGCTTTTGCGAATAGTAGCGGCGGGAAGTCTGCCGCACCTTCGTCCAATGTAAGCAAAGGAGGGTCGATGGCACGTTTTACTTTGAACGATGATTACCTCTATACAGTCAATGAAAATTCTTTGAAACTGTTTGAAATTACCAATCCCGCCAAACCTAAACCTACCATAGATATACCAATAGGATGGGGGATAGAAACGATATTTCCCTATAATGACAAGTTGTTTATTGGGTCTATGACGGGTATGCACATATTTGATAATTCCAATCCCGCCAAGCCAGAATTTTTAAGCACTTATAGCCATGTAACCTCTTGTGACCCTGTGGTCGTAGAAGGTGATTACGCCTATGTAACATTGCGAACAGAGGATAGTGGTACGGGTTTGCGCCGTTGCGTAAGAGGGGTCAATGTCTTGGACGTAGTAGATATAAGTAATCCTAAAAGACCTATTTTAGTCAAAAGCTATCCCATGCTTAACCCACATGGAGTAGGAATTGACAAGCAAAATCTATTCGTCTGCGAAGGCAAACATGGGTTGAAATACTTTAGAGCAACAGATGTGCAAACCATAGATAAAAACTTATTAAATCATTTGCAAGGTTTTGACGCTTATGATGTGATTCCTTATGACAATTTGCTCATTATGGTTGGTAAAAATGGAATTTATCAATTTGATTATGCTTCTAAGAAGGAATTAAAACTTTTAAGTATGTTGCCTGTGGTACAAGATTAGAACTTGCTCTTTCCACATTTCCCTGACTTCTGCAAATTAAGTATTTCAACTTTTATAAATACTCTTTATTCAGCTTTGTAGAGGCAATATTTATAGGCTTTAGGCTAAGCTAACAGATTGTGCTTAAAGAATCAAACTCATCATTAGAGTTTGATTCTTTTTATTAAATAACGACTAATTATCTCTATCTTTGTAAAAAGTAAATGCGATACGCACAGATACGCACGTTTACATCTTATCGGCAAATAAAACCATTGTACTGCTGGGCATTACTTATAAGGAAAAAGGCATTAAAGAGTGGAAAATGGAAATTTTGTAAGGTTTTTCTTGAACAATCAAAATCATATTTATATTTGTTTTCATTAAAAAATAAGTAATCACGTATGCTACCCAAAAAATACATCGCTTTTGCGTCTGTCTTTTTAACGATAATTTTGATAGTTGCTTTTCTACCTGAAAAAAAGAAAAAATTAGTTCTTTTCAAAAACGCACATCTCTCTCTGATAGGTGGCAATTTGGGTTCACGAATGATGAATGGAGGGCATTTTGAAACAGAACTTCATTTAAAATTTCCTGATTATCAGTTATTTATTCGTAATATGTGCGATGGTGGTGATACCCCAGGATTTAGACCTCATGCAGGGCGCAAAGATGCTTGGGCTTTTCAGGGCGCAGACAAATTTAACCCACAGTGGACAAAAGATACTTACAGTGAAGGTTTTTTTGAGTACCCCGACCAGTGGTTAAGCCGCCTACGAACAGATATAATCATTGGTTTTTTCGGTTTTAGCGAGTCTTATGAGGGAGCGGCGGGCTTGCAAAGATATAAAAATGAACTTTCTGCGTTTATCAAGCATACCTTAGCGCAACGCTATAACGGAAAATCTGCTCCTCAATTGGCTTTGGTTTCTCCGATTGCCTTCCAAAACCTATCTCAAAAGTACGATTTGCCCAATGGTGTTCAAGAAAATGCAAATTTGAGCCTCTATGCCAAAGCAATGGAAGAGGTAGCAAATAAGCATGGCGTAGTATTTTTAGATGCTTTTTCTCCTACTCAAAAGTGGTTTGAAACAGAGGAATTGACCATTGATGGAGTGCAACTAAACGACAAGGGCTATCAAAAATTTAGCAAATGGATAGTGAGTGAGCTATTTGAAAATTCATCAGCTACCGATGAAAGCAAGCGTGAAGCAGTGCGGAATGCCGTTTTAGACAAAGATTGGTATTGGCACAACGATTACAAAATACCCAATGGCGTTCATGTTTTTGGGCAAAGGTACAATCCTTTTGGTGCGGATAATTACCCTGCCGAACTTGTCAAAACTCGGCAAATGACCGCTAATCGGGACTCGATGATTTGGGCGGTAGCACAGGGGAAAAAGTACGATTTGTCTGCGGCAGATGCCCAAACCATTGCCTTGCCTAAAATAGAAACCAATTATAAATTAAGCAATAATGTCAAATATTTATACGGAGAGGAAGCACTGAACTCTTTTACGCTTGCCGAAGGTTTTAAAATTAATTTGTTTGCCTCCGAAAAAGAATTTCCTGATTTAGCAAACCCTTCGCAGATTGCTTTTGACAACAAGGGGCGGCTATGGGTTGCTGTCATGCCTACTTATCCACATTATCGCATTGGTGATGGCAAGCCCAATGACAAACTCATTATTTTAGAAGACCTCAACAATGACGGAAAAGCAGATAAACAAATCACTTTTGCAGATAACCTGCACATTCCCGCAGGTTTTGAGCTTGCGCCCGAAGGAGTGTATGTATCGCAAGGTACGAATCTAAAACTTTATACAGATTCTGATGGTGATGACAAGGCAGACAAAGAAGAAATTATTTTAAGTGGTTTTGATGACCACGACACACACCACGTCATTTCAGCATTTTGTGCAGATGAATCTGGGGCAATTTACATGGGCGAGGGGATTTTTCTACATTCCAACGTAGAAACTCCCTACGGCACAGTACGCGCCACGCATGGCGGCTTTATGCGCTATTCCCCTCAAAGGAAAATGCTGGAACGTGCCGCCCAATTGCCAATTACCAATCCTTGGGGCATTGCTTTTGACCATTGGGGGCAAAATTTTTGCCTATCTACTTCTAATACAGATGTTTTGTGGCTAATGCCAGGGACAAACAAGCCTTATTATGGCATTAGCTCGCCCAACGCTCGCCCTTTGATTGAGCAGGCGCACAAAGTAAGACCTACTTCTGGGCTTGAATTTGTGTCCAGCCGCCATTTTCCAGACGAATTGCAGGGAGATATGATGCTTAACAATACCATTGGCTTTTTAGGAACAAAAATGCACCAAGTCATAGAAAGTGGCACAGGGTACGAAACCAAACATCGCATGGATTTGGTAAAAAGTAGCGACCCCAATTTTCGCCCTGTGGACTTAGAATTTGCCCCAGATGGCTCTCTTTACATTGCAGATTGGCACAATGTACTGGTAGGGCACATGCAACATAACGCCCGCGACCCCCTACGCGACCACGTACATGGGCGCATTTACCGAATTACCTATCCCGCAAGACCTTTGGTAACACCTGCAAAAGTAGAGGGTGCAAGCATAGAAACATTGTTAGAAAATCTGAAACTGCCCGAATACCGCACACGTTACCGCAGCAGGAGAGAACTCAGAGGAAGAAAGGTAGAAGAAGTTTTAACAAAATTGCAAACTTGGGTCGCAAACCTTGACCCCAAGGATAAAAATAACCCTCATCACTTATTAGAGGCTTTGTGGGTAAGTTGGGGTATGAACAAGACAGACCAAGCACTGCTCGGAAAATTGCTCAAATCTCCCGATGAAAGGGTAAGGGCGGCGGCAGTAAGGGTATTGCGCTATTCAGGTCATCAGATAAAAAACCAAACGGAATTGCTCAAATTGACAGCAACGGACACGCATGGTAGAGTGCGCTTAGAAACGCTTGTTGCCAGCACTTGGCTGTCCAAACCCGACGAGTTAGCGGTAAGGGCAGAGATAGAAAAAGGTGCAATAGATGATTGGATAAAGCCCCATTATGACTTCATCAAAAAGCCCAATGCCAATGTATTAGAATCCAATCTGCAAAGAAAACTAAGTAAAGGCGAGGCTATTCTGGCAAAAGGGAAGGAGATTTACAGCAAAGAAGGCTACTGTATCACCTGCCACCAAGCAGACGGTAGTGGTCTTGAAACTTCTGGTTTTCCTCCTTTGGCAAAAAGTACGTGGGTTACTGGCAATCCCGACCGACTCATCAAATTGGTCATGCACGGGCTGTATGGGGAAATGGAAGTCAATGGTAAAAAATATGCAGGAAACGTCCCCATGACCCCTTACGGCAAAATGTTGAGTGATGAAGAAATGGCGGCAGTGCTAAATTATATCAGAAATTCTTTTGGTAATTCGGTAGAAATGCCCATTACCACAGAGCGCGTCAAAGAAATCAGAGAACAAACAAAAAATCAAAAAGGCTTTTATACGCCCAAAGAGCTACTGAGCCAACATCCTGACTAAAACTAAAATGTAAACTTTTTCCAAAATCTGAATCACCTAAATTAACAATATGTATGAAAAAGCATTTTCGATTTTCAATATTTTTGTTTGCCATTTTGTTATGCGCTTCTGTTACAAATTTTGTTCAGAAAAAGCCATTGCACATTGTCTTTGTAACAGGCGATGAGGAATACCGCTCGGAAGAATCCATGCCCATGCTTGGAGAGATTTTGCACAGAGAATTGGGCGCAAAAATCACCGTTTGCTATGCAATGGACAAAGATGGAAACATCAATCCGAACATCAATAACCACATAGAAGGATTGGAAGCACTAAAAACGGCTGATATGATGGTGGTTTTCACCAGATGGCGCGAACTGCCCAAAGAGGAGGCACAAATGATAACTGATTTTGCCGAGAGTGGCAAGCCAATGGTGGGTTTTAGGACTGCCACACATACATTTAAGTACAACACCGATTCCAGCATGATGTACCTCAACGACAAGTGGGCGCATGATGTTTTCGGGCAGCAGTGGATAGTTCATCATGGTCATTTTGACGATGGCAATGCCCCACTTACTTCTGTTTACGCCATTCCCAAGACCAAAACACCAATTATGAATGGCGTAAAACCCTTTAACGCCTACTCTTGGCTTTACCATGTCAATGGGGGAGATTGGAAAATCAATCCTGATTGCAAGCCATTCTTAGAGGGCAAATCACTTCGCTACAAGCACGAGCAGGAAGGAAAATTAGACAAATATCCAATCACCCAACCCGTAGCATGGACAAAAAACTACAAAGGCAAAAGCGGCAAAACAGCAAGAGTATTTTTCACTACACTTGGACATCCTTATGACTTTAAAGATATGTCCATGCGTAAACTTGCCCTCAATGGTATTTATTGGGCATTGGGATTAGAAAAGAAAATTCCTAAACAAGGCGTAAATGCCGAAATAGTAGGCACTTACGACCCCAATAATTCTGGTTTTGGAGAAAAATTTAAAAAGGGCTTGAAACCGCTAAAATTAGGGAAATGAGTTTTTGCTTTAAGTGTAGAAATGTTACCCCTTAGTCAAGATTTGCTTCTTTGTTTGGAAAAGACTTGTCTGACACCTTGAAGGTGTCAGACAAGTCCTAATTTTTTGAGAATGAAAATAGTAGGAATTTGATATTTTCTTTATTTTTGGGGAAAGGAATTGCGAAACTTAAAAAAATAGGAAAGTACAGACTATCGCATGGAAGAAAACAACGAAAGAGGCTTATTCAGAAAAGATAAAACTACAAATAAACCACTCTTGGGCAAGAATTACCTATTTGCCATAGGTATCAACGACTATGAACATGAAAAAAAATTGCAATTCGCAGTCAGTGATGTAGAAGCTGTGCGCGATTTGCTTTGGGAAAACTATGGATTTGAGAAATTAGAAAAGTATATTTTGACAAATGAAAATGCTAATTTACTGCACATCAAGAGCAAACTCAAATTGCTCAAAAGTGAAGTTACAGAAAATGACAGTTTGCTTATTTACTTTGCGGGGCATGGCACAGAAGATAAAGAAGCAAAGATGGGCTATTGGATTCCCTATAATGGCAAACAAGGTGAAATTCACCTTACTAATACGGAAATCATTAACCTAATAGGAAATATCGATTCCAAACACACCTTGTTAGTTTCGGATTCTTGTTTTTCAGGAACATTATTAGAAACGCGTGATTTAGCAAAAGATAAAATAGGAAACGAGCCTTCCCGATGGATTTTTACCTCTGGGCGAGATGAGTTAGTATTAGACAAAAGCCCGTTTGCAGAGGCTTTCATCAAATTTTTGAAGGAAAATACTGAACCTCAGATGTTGCTTGGTGCTTTTGCAGAAAAAGTACGAAAATTTACCATAGAAAAAACAAAAAATACTACCAAACAAATGCCTCGAGTAGGTCGTATGCAAGGGGTAG
>JALOMS010000273.1 GCA_025455345.1 Thermoflexibacter sp.
GTGTGGAGCTTTTAGAAGTAGCTACCACAGAGTTAGACCAAGTAGTTCATAAAGTCCAGCAAACCATAGAAGAAGCAGAGTTCAAAGTATAGAAGATTGAAAATCAATTGGTTTTGCTTGATGTTAGCGCAGACATATTGAAATAGGAATCAGCTCTTATTTTTACCGTATCCGTTCACCAACATTTCGGCACATCTTTCTCCGTCCATTGCCGCAGAAGCAATCCCTCCTGCAAAGCCTGCTCCTTCTCCGCAAGGGAAAAAACGCTTTATTTGTACGTGTTCGTAAGTTTCTTTGTTACGTGGGATACGTACAGGCGAGGACGTGCGACTTTCTACCCCAACGATGACAGCCTCATTAGTCAGATAACCTTTCATTTTTTTGCCAAAATCTTGGAATCCTTTTCGCAGTCTTTGAGAGATTTGGGGTGGCAGTACCTCATCTATAAGTAGAGAAGTCAATCCAGGCTGATATGATGTTTCTGGAAGAGAGGAAGAAACTTTCCGATTTACAAAATCTATCATGCGTTGGGCGGGGGCATTTTGTGTATTTCCTGCTATTTTACAAGCTTTTTGCTCTATGCTTTTCTGAAATTCCATACCTGCCAATATGCCTGATTTTTCAAAAAACTTCCAATCGCTTTCATCTACCGCTACGACTATCCCAGAGTTCGCAAATTTTGAATTGCGTCGCGAGGGCGACATCCCATTCACTACGACCTCTCCTTGGGCAGTAGCCGACGGAACAATAAACCCTCCTGGACACATACAAAATGAAAAAACGCCTTTTTCTATCCCTTTGTAATCTACTTGACTTACAAGCGAATACGAGGAAGCAGGCAAATAATCTCCTCTATTTTCGCAGTGATATTGTATTTTGTCTATGACTTGTTGGGGGTGTTCGATTCTTACGCCTAAAGCAAAAGGTTTTGCTTCTGCATAAATATTTTTTTGCTGTAATAGCTCAAAAATATCTCTTGCCGAGTGTCCTGTCGCCAAAATCACTCCTATTCCTTCGATGATTACTTCATTATGGAGTTTCACGCCTCTCATTTCTCCATTTTTAATGATAAAGTCTATCACTTTTGTATCAAAATGAATTTCTCCTCCAGCATTCAGGATGCTTTGACGGATTTCAGTAACAATCGCAGGAAGTTTATTAGTACCTATATGGGGGTGTGCGTCTATCAATATTTCTTCTGATGCTCCATGAGCCACAAAAATCTCTAAAATTCTTTGGAAATCACCTCTTTTGGTAGAGCGCGTATAGAGTTTTCCATCAGAATACGTACCCGCTCCACCTTCACCAAAACAATAATTGGACTCAGGATTGACGATATGTGCTTTATTTATCGCCGCCAAGTCTCTCCGCCTTGCCCTTACATCGCTCCCTCGTTCTAAAACAATAGGTTTTACTCCTAATTCTATCAATCTCAATGCGGCAAACATTCCTGCGGGACCTGCCCCTACAATAATTGCCTGCATTGCCTTGCTTACATCAGGGTAATTTTTCTGATAAGAAATCCGCTCAGAAGGAAACTCATCAATGAATATTTCGGCATTGACATTTACTTTGACTTGTTTAGAGCGAGCGTCTATTGACCTCCTCACTTGGCGAATATAAAGATTATCAAAATCTTGTAGTTTTTGTTGCTGTTTTACAAATTCCTCAAACTTCTCTTTTTCAAAAGCAATTTCAGGAGGAAGGACTATGGAAAGTTGTTTTCTCATGACTCGTAGTGAGAATTTAGGAATGAATAGCTTTAAGTTTCAAATTTTAGTGAAGATTTTATCAAATTCAATAATAAACTCTGCGCCTTTGTTTAGTTCACTGATAATTCTTATATCACCGTTAAGTTTCTCTACCAAGGATTTGACTATTGCCAAGCCTAAGCCAGTAGAGTCTTCGCCACCTGTCGGTCTTGCGGATAGTTTTTGAAATTTTTTAAACATTTTTTGTTGGTCTTCTGCACTAATTCCTTGTCCTTCGTCTTTGACGGTAATGCTTATTTTACTATTTTCTTCTTTTAGTAGGATATGCACATTTTTATTTGGGAAAGAAAATTTTAGGGCATTGGAAATTAAGTTATCTATGATACGCACTAAGAAAGTTTCGTCTGTTTCTAATTTAATTAATTTGTTATCAATATTTTTCAAATAAATTTTGATTTGTTTTTGATGGGCTTGCGCCTCATAGTTTTTTAATAAGTCATTGATAAAGTCTTTTAATACGATTTCTTTGAGGTTGAGTTGTTGGCTTTCGTATTCGACATTATTGATGACCAATAAATCTCTTATTAAAGAAATCCCCGAACGGCACATTTTTTCTATCATGGTCAAACATTCTATTTGCTCTTTGTCAAGGTTATTACTCATTTTGATAATATCAGTCAAGCCCATGATGCGATTGAGCGGTGCGCGCAAGTCGTGTGCTACTATGCCTACCATTCCGTCTTTTTCTCGGTTGAGGTCTTCCAGATTGGCTTTTTGGTCTTTGATTTCTTTGTAAGAACGAGATAGTTTCAAGGTAGCATTAATGCGGGCATATAACTCTATTGGGTCTATGGGCTTTCGGATATAATCTATTGCGCCAGCGTCCAATGCTGTTTCCAAATGTTCGACAGCAGTCATTACACCTGTCGCCATGATGATAGGAATTTCTTTGGTAGAACTTTGCTGTTTCAGGTATTTGATAGCCTCTATGCCGTTCATTTCAGGCATTTCCCAATCCATAATGATAATGTCTGGCAGGAAGCGTTCTGCTACCTTGCACCCCATACGACCATTCAGAGCTTGCAAAACTCTGTGATTATTGTTTTTGAGCGTATTGGTAATAATGTCTAAATAGCTCTGCTCATCGTCTATAATCAAAATGGTGCTATAAGGCATAAAGGATAATATGAATAAATGTATAAAGACTAATAACCGATTTTTAGGTAGCTCCAGCCGTCTTCTTGTTTGAGAATTACCTCGAACACTCCTGAAGGAACTGTGGTAGAAATAGGAAGAAGTTGCTCTTTGGGGATTTTTCTTTCTCTCATTGTATTTTCGCAAGCCGCCCAAACGACTCCATTCTTGGCAAAGTCTTCGATTTCTGGCTTATAATTAGTCTTATCTTTGTCCAAAATATAGATGCCTCCGCCATGACATACTACCTCTACGACAGCATTTGGAGCGACTTTTTTGATATTGCCTAACTGCCTAATAAGCATACGATAGATAGCAGTATCTCCACTTACTAATTGCAATACTATTTTGTGTTTTTTATTGCTCACTACTTGGGCATTAGTTTTTTGAGCTAATAATAAAAATAAGCAGAAAAGGGTTACAAAGATATATTTCATGTATTTATTACGTTAATTTTGAGCAAATATATATAAGTATTTTATCAAATTTATTACTTTTTAGATTTTGAATTGCAGAATTTATTTTATTTGTAATTCCATTTTTATAACCAAAATCACTACGCTTATGTCTGTAACAGAGTCGAGTTCTTATTATGATAACTTGGAAAAAATGTCAATACAAGATATATTGACGGGTATCAACCAAGAAGATAAAAAAGTCCCTTTGGCAGTAGAAAAGGTAATCCCACAAATCGAGCAGTTAGTATCGGCGATTGTAGAAAGAATGAAAAGGGGCGGGCGGTTGTTTTACATTGGAGCGGGGACAAGTGGTAGATTGGGTGTAGTAGATGCCTCTGAGTGTCCCCCTACGTATGGCGTGCCTCATGGCTTAGTCGTAGGTATCATTGCAGGAGGGGATACTGCGATTCGCAAAGCAGTAGAGTTTGCCGAAGATGATGAAAATCAAGCATGGAAAGACCTTCAGGAATATCTTGTTAATGAAGAAGATACAGTAATTGGCATTGCCGCTTCGGGGCGTACTCCCTATGTAATCGGTGGGGTAAGAGATGCGCGTAAGCATGGGCTTCTTACGGCTTGTATTACTTGTAACCCCAATACCAAATTGAGTGCTGAAGTTGAGCATGCGATTGAGATAGTGGTGGGCGCGGAGTTTGTAACAGGTAGCACACGCATGAAGTCTGGTACAGCCCAAAAACTGGCTCTAAACATGATTTCGACTACGGTGATGATACAGTTGGGAAGGGTAAGAGGCAACCGAATGGTAGATATGCAACTTTCTAATCTTAAGTTAGTTGATAGAGGAACACGCATGGTCATGGAAGCACTTGGGATTGAATACGAACGAGCGGCTCAGCTTTTAGAAGAACATGGCAGTGTGAGAAAGGCAGTAGATAGTCAAAAAAATAAATAATCAGGTAGATTCACTTATTATAAATTGTATATTTTTTAGTACGTGGGTCATAACTATATTTTTTAAACTCTTCCATTTGTTTTTGATAGTCAAGAGCATCAGTGTTGTTCAGGTCTGTAAGAGGCATATCGCTTTCTACAATGAGTAAGTTATTTTCCCAATTGACGATTTCTATGCTGCCAGGATAGGGATTGAGGAAGTGTACAATTTCATATTGGGCATTTATTAGTTTTCTAACGTCTATGATTTCTATGTAAGGATGCCCTTCTGCTACTTGGAAAACTGCCAAAAATTGATTATCAGTAGAGATTTTGACATCATAGACACTGATAGGGAACTTAGTTTCTGGCAAAAATGAAGCACCTAACAATCTATTGCCCGCTAATGAGTCTACTAAAAACCAAGCAGAATGATTCATACCCGAATACGCAGTCGAGTCTTCCAAAAATGTTACTACTAAGAGGTTTGCATGATGATTTATGCTATCTTTCTCATAATTTATTGGTAATAAAAAGACATAAGACTTTTCTAAATCTTGAATATTTTGCGCTTGTATATCAAGTAATTGAAAAAATAAGGAAAGTAAAAACACAATAAATCTTTTCATCTCTTTTTTTTGTTACAATATTTTGCTAAAAAGTTGATTATTAACTATAATTTTGCAAAAATTTTTATGCTATATGACTCAAAATAATGTTTTCTCAAAGATATTCATTTTTAGTTTGATTTTATTCATTTTTTCTTGCCGTCCTACAGATGTCATCGAAATAGGTTATGAATTAGAGATATTTGTAGGAGATGCGGTAGATTTTGGTATAGAGGACGTTACGGTTACTTTATTTACAAATGTAGAAGATTTCCAAAAAAATACTAATCCTGTCAAAACTGCCCAAACGGACAGTAGAGGTTATGTACTATTTAAGGGGTTAGATAGATCCGTTTTTACCTATTTTGTCAGTGCAGAAAAAGGAGAACTAAACAATTGGGGCGATAAAACCCAATTGATTTTCTCTAAGTTTGACCAACAATCCCAATCTTTCAAATTACAAATCAAAGCCTCCTTAGCCAATGATATTGCAGGAAGATACGAAAAACGCTGGAGACAAGTAAGCAAATTTATAGGAAACTCCCCTGACAATACCTGTAATGCACGTCAGATTCATGCTTTTCGCAGAGATTGGTTCATCAAAATGTTTAATGGAAGCACCTGCCCAAATCCTGGCACTGAAGTAAATGGAGATGTATGGGCTGTTACTTCTGACAATAAAGGCATCATTAGAGGAACGCCGGGAGGCATAAGTCAGAGAAGATTGAATATCTTAGAACTTAACAGTAGGCGATTAGTGTATTCTGAAACTCCATCATTAGGATTTACCATTACAGAAACTTTTGAAGCAGTAGATTAAAATCTTCTCCTCGTTTTTGGCTTGATTTTAGTTGATGAAAAATGGATTTTAACTTATAGATAGACATTAACAAACCCTTATTCCTATGTTGAAAATTCATTTTATTGCTGTTACTTCTTTAATAATTGGCTTGTTATTCTCTGCGGATAAAGGAGCAAAAATAGTAGAAAATGCTCCTTGTGAGTGTGCTATCAAACCCAATGCTCCCACACTTTATAAATGTAATACCAAAACCAAAGCCACAGAGGTACGATGTATCCTTTCTCGCAAATCCAAAGTAAAAAACAGAACAGTAGAAACAAGTTATGTATTTACCGCTTTGAAAACAAGTGATAAAAAAAGAGATTTGAAAATCAATGCTACTGTAAATAATCAAAATACGCTCATGTACTCAGGGGACATTTTTACCATAGATAATCGTGCCTCAAGTAAGGAATTTGTTGTAAAAATCAACCTTTGGACTCAAAAGGGATATACAGTAGAGATTCGTAGAGATGATTTCCTAAAGATTACTTTCAATGCAGAAACCAATCAGACAAATGTAGAAGCGAATGGCTATGTACAACAGTGTTTTGATAGTAATCATACTTACACTTCTGATTTTGTAAAAAAAGATATTTTTTCTCGTTCTTTTAGCAATCCAGATGACATGGTAGGAATGGCAATTGCCTATTTTATTTACGAATATAACAAGGCACTCACTCCACAATAATAGTTCATGTTATTTTCATTAGCAAAGTACCAAACTTGGGCAAAGTTTGGTACTTTTGGGACAGCCTCTTTCTCATTTCATGAGTAGTCTATACCAACTCTTTCATGGGACTCCAAAATAACTTTTCAAAATCCTTGATTTGGTCATTTTCCACGATAATTCCCTCCTCTTCGAGAAGT
>JALOMS010000274.1 GCA_025455345.1 Thermoflexibacter sp.
TAATTATATTGAAAAATAACCTAAGCCAAGTGCTTGACTTTCAACTTATTGAAAGACTTGCCAAGGAATAACAAATCTTATGCCGCTCAGTATTGGATTTCTACGGTTTAAAGTCTTATTTTATAGGTTCATCTCTTGCCTAAAACTAAGAAACCTGTCTGCTTATTCGCCAACAGGTTTCTTAGTTATTTTACATTTAACTATCCATTAATAACCAGGATTCTGCGTCATGTTTGGATTATTGGTCGTTTCACGGAAAGGAATAGGCCACAAAGCGGCATTGGGGTTATTCAATCCTAATACTGCCTGTAATCTTCCTGTACGTTTCAGGTCAAACCAACGATGTCCTTCTAAGGCAAGCTCAACTCTTCGCTCGCGCTCTACTGCTAATCTCATCTCGTCTTGGGAGAGGGCAGAAGATAATTCTGACAAACCAGCTCTTCTTCTGATTTGGTTAATCACAGGAAGCGCATCTGAAGTCCTTCCTAATTCTACCAATGCTTCAGCATAGTTGAGTAATACTTCGGCATGGCGGATTACTATGACATTATCATCTCCATTAGCTATACGAAAATATTTAATGCCTAAACCAGCCAAAATTGTTCTTCCTTCAATCACTGTTCCTGCTTGGGCTATAGTTGCGGCTCTTCTCACGTCGTTTGCCTCATAGGCATTAGGAAGAGTAGAGCCAGCTCCCGTAGGTCTTACTTCATTTCTTCCACCAATAGATGCTGGCCAGTTAAAGAAAGCCATAGAGTTCTGGTCAACATTGTTAAAATCAAGCTCAAAGATAGATTCTAAAGATGAGTTTTTGGCTTCGTATAACGAGCGATAGTTTGCAACTAATCCAAAGCGATTGCTTCTTATGACTTGTTCGGCAGAGGCTACTACGCCTTGAAAATTCCTTTGGTACAAGAATACTCTTGATTTCAAAGCAGTTGCCGCCCAGCGAGTTGCTCTATTCGTTTGAGCATCGGGCAGGTTCTGTTCAGCAAAATTGAGGTCTGAAATGATTTGGGCATATACCTCTGTTTCCGTATTACGCCTTACATTAAGTACCGCAGGGTCAGGACTTCTCGTAGGTTCTAATACAATAGGTACTCCACCCCATAATCTTACTAAATCAAAATAAAATAAAGCGCGTAAGAAACGAGCCTCACCCAAAGCTCTATTGGCATTGAAAGCAGGGTCTTGAATCTTTGATGCCGCATCTATTACATTATTTGCACGGTTAATACCTGAATAGATAACTGACCACATATTAACTACTTCTGCATTATCAGTAAGTATTGCACGATTCTTTATCTGAGCAAAACTTGGGAATGTGCCAACGTGAGCAAGGTTGTCTGCCGCCATATCACCAAAAATTGGTAAACGGATTCCATAATAATTCCCACTTTGCACCGCATCATATATACCAAGAATACCAGCCTCTATACCGAATCTATTATTAAGTGCTACTTGGTCATCAAGAGAAGCCTGAGGAGCTTGGTCTAATACTTCTTTTTGACAACTTGTCAGAAGTATCAAAAACAATCCAATGAGATAAAAAAACTTATTTTTCATATAAAATATCTTTAAAATCGTTTATGAAAATTTTATGTTTAAATGATTTGTATGGCTATAAACCTAAGTTTACACCAAAAGTAATTGTGCGCGCTTGAGGGAAAGTCAAGAAGTCTGTGCCTAATGAAGTATTAGAACCACTAAAGGTATTTACCTCTGGGTCAAGCCCTGAATACTTGGTAAAGGTCAGCAAGTTTTGTGCGGACACGTACAAACGTGCGTTGCGAATTACTTTGGTTTTTTCTAAGATAGACTTAGGTAAGGTATAACCAAAAACAATATTCTTCAAACGTACATAAGAGCCATCTTCTAACCAATGGTCAGAATTACGACGGTTATTGTTAGGGTCTCCAAATACAGCTCTTGGTATATCAGTATTGGTATTGGTAGGAGTCCATCTTCTCAGAATACCATCAGTTTGACCAAATACGCTATTCATACCTTCTGAGAATACGCGAGTGTGATTCCAAATACTATTCCCCTGCATGAATTGGAAGAAGAACATAAGGTCAAATCCTTTGTAATTCAAGGTATTAGTAATACCACCAAAGAACTTAGGTTGTGCGCTACCCAGAATTTCTTGGTCATCAGTAGTAATACGACCGTCGTTATTTAAGTCTTTAAATTTAAAATCACCTGGGCTTGTTAATGCGGCTTGATAAACTGCATTTGCTCCATATCTTGCACGTGCAGCGGCATTCAGTTGGTTTATTTCTTCTTGGGTTTGGAAAATACTTTCTACCCTAAAGCCTCTAAAAGCACCTAATGGCTCTCCTACCGCTACCCAGTTGGCAAAACCTGCGGCAAAAGGTTGGTTATTAAATAGGGCTGTAATTTCATTGGCAATAAATGAAATATTGAAATTAGTAGTCCACTTGAAAGACGAGGTGTTAATATTGGTAGTATTGATAGCAACCTCTAAGCCCCTATTTTGTATGCTACCAATGTTTTCTGTGATAGTCCCAAAACCAGAAGTCAAGGGTAACTGACGACCTAACAACAAGGCTTTGGTATTTCTGATAAAGTAATCCGCAGAAATACTAAATCTATCACTTAAAAAGCCTATATCCAAACCTAAGTTGATATTTTCGCCTTTCTCCCAAGTTAGGTTAGCATTTGCTAACTGAGAAGGGGCAATACCTCCTCTTTGGAGATAATTAGTCCCCGAACCATAGAGTCCTAAGTAAGCAAAATTACCAAATTCTTGATTCCCTGTTTGTCCATAAGTTGCTCTTATCTTCAAATCACTCAAGAAATCAATATTTTTCATAAAGCTTTCCTCAGAAATTCTCCAACCTACTGATACAGAAGGGAAAGTTCCCCAGCGATTCGTTGTTGCAAAACGTGAAGAACCATCGTAGCGAATACTTGCACTGAATAAATATTTGCCAGCAAAGTCATAGTTTACACGCGATAAGTAAGATGCTATCCCCCAAGAAGTCCCATCAGATGACGCATTTGTCTTTACTGCACCAGCAGATAGTCTTCTAATATCGTTTCCTGGGAATACAGTAGCATTTGCTAAAATAGACTCATAATTAGATTCTTGGTAAGTAGCCCCAACTAAGGCGTTGAAATTGTGCTTTTCTCCAAATCGCTTTGAGAAATTCAAAGTGTTTTCAGTCAACCAACTTATATCTTGAGTGGAAACTTCTGTTGCACTTCCATTAGTGCCTGCTCCTGAGTTAGTTGTAGTGGGGAAGAAGGTTCTATCGCGAAAATCCATGGCATCCGCACCCCAAGAACTCTTGAAAGTAAGACCTTTGATAATTTCATATTCAAGATAAGCATTCCCTATAAGTCTATTGGTAGTAGCACTAATCAAAGGTTCTGTAGCCGTAGCAATAGGATTATCTACTGAAGCATTTGGGTCTCTTGCATAAGTCCCATCTTGGTTTCTCACAGGGATATGTGTACCTAAAAGAATCGCAGTAGAAACTACTCCAAAAATATTGTTATCATTTTGGATTCTATTCTGTGCAGAGCGTGTTAAGCCTAAGCTCATGCCTACTTTTATTTTTTTACTGATATTATGGTCTAAGTTGATACGTGTATTAAAACGCTTAAAACCAGAGCCTATGACAATACCTTGTTGGTCAAAGTAAGTCCCTGAAATACGAAACTTAGTACTTTCAGTACCACCAGAAACACCAATATCGTATTGGGAAATAGGTGCAGTACGGAAAATCTCATTAAACCAATCAGTATTAGGGTAGCTACTTGGCGCATTGTCCAAACCTACCAAACCGATTTGACTTGGGACAATATTAGCTCCAAAGCGATTTCTCACGCCTTCTTGTAGGGCTTCTACATATTGAGGACCAGTGGCTAAACCTATCTTGTTCCATACTTGTTGAGTACCAGTATAAAAACCAAAATCTACATTGGTTTTACCTTGTTTCCCTCTTTTGGTAGTAATTAACACTACGCCGTTAGAAGCGCGTGAACCATATATCGCCGCAGAAGCACCATCTTTCAAAATCTCAAATGATTCTATATCATTAGGATTTAAGTCTGCAAGCGCATTGGTTTGCTGATTTCCTACCCCTATACGAGAATAAGAACCCGCATTAATAGGCACTCCATCAACTACATAAAGAGGCTCATTACTACCCGTAATAGACCCTGCGCCACGCACACGTACCGCAATACCACCACCCGGAGTTCCTGAGTTTTGTGTAACCATAACACCTGCCGCTCTACCTTGGAGAGCTTGGTCAACACCCAACAAAGGTAAGTTTGCAATGTCCTTGCTTCCTACTGAAGCCACAGAACCTGTCAGTTCTTTCTTATTCTGAGTACCATAACCTACTACTACCACTTCTGTCAATAGCTTTTGGTCAGCTTGCATCACTACGTCTATGACACTGCGATTGCCGATTTGGACTTCTTGATTAAGAAAACCCACAAAGCTGAAAACAAGAATATCTACATTGGCTGGTACTTGAAGTTTATAAGTACCATCTGTCCCTGTTGCAGTACCCGCAGAGGTACCTTTGACAACAACGTTTACTCCTGGTAGAGGACTCCCATCATCTGCAGAAGTAACTTTCCCTGAAATTGTACGGTCTTGCGCCCAAGCAATAGATGTAAATGCAATTGCTACTAAAAGCGCAAATCCTTTTAGTAAGAGTCGTTTCATTTTTTTGTAATTAGATTAAATTAAGATAAAACAGTAATTTAAGAAAAACAACATCAAATTTTATTGAGCAATAAAAACTCATATTGTTTTAACATTATGCTCAAATTTAAACCAATTATCTTAAGAAATGATTAAGAAATTTGTTAAAACTTTACACAAAATTTAACATTAAGGTTTATCTATTTGATTATTAAATATTTGATTTTTTAATTGTAGTTATATTCAAATAAAAGATAAGCTATTTGTTAATTTACGTGCGAAAAAACCATCTGTTTTTCTATTTTTGTTTATTGTATGAAAAGTAAGTAAGAGTTTTGTATGTTATTGAAAATGAAAAAAACAATCTATTTTTTGGCAATGGCTTGTGCATTGATGGCGACCCTTGCGATTTATTTTTATCTCACCCCCTCTTATCAAGCATCCACCAAACCCGATGAGAGCCGTTTTTCTAAAATTGTTTTGGCTGATAGCCTCGCCGAGCCTATGGAACTTGCCCTGATGAGCAATGGGAATGTTCTCTTTGCGGAAAGGAATGGAAAAATAAAACTTTATGATAGTAAAGCTGACAAAATCAAGACAATTGCAGAGCTGAATGTATTTTATAAGTTCAATGATGGTATATTAGGCATGACTCTCGACCCTGACTTTGATAAAAATGGATGGGTTTATATCTATTACTCTCCTAATGATACTCTTCCAAGAAATAAAGTTGCTCGTTTTCTGATGGTTAGCAAAGACAGCTTACTACTTGCTTCCGAAAAAACAATTATAGAAGTTCCTGTTCAGCGTCAGTCCTGCTGTCATGCTGGCGGTTCGCTTGCTTTTGACAAAGATGGCTTGCTTTATATTGCAACAGGGGATAATGTAAGTTCTTTTGAATCAGATGGTTTTAGTCCTTCTGACGAGCGTCCTAATCGCAGTCCTTTTGACGCACAAGGCTCCTCTGCCAATACCCAAGATTTGAGAGGGAAAATATTGAGAATAAGACCAATGCCTGATGGTAAGTACACCATCCCACGCGGCAACTTGTTTGCGCCTGATAGCAAGAAGGGCAGACCAGAAATCTATGTCATGGGTTGTCGCAATCCTTTCAGAATCAGTATAGACGATAGGAAAAACTTGCTTTATTGGGGAGATGTGGGTCCTGATTCGGGCAAAGATAGCCTACAAGGTCCCAGAGGCTATGACGAAATCAACCAAACTAATAAAGCTGGTTTTTTTGGCTGGCCTTATTTTGTGGGAAATAATAAACCATATCGCAAATATGACTTCGAACAAAAAACCGCAGGGGCATACTACGACCCCCAACGCCCCATCAATCGTTCGCCTAATAACACAGGGGACACGCTCTTACCTCCTGCACAGCCCGCTTTTATTTGGTATCCTTATTCCGAATCCAAAGAATTTCCTTTTGTAGGCAAAGGAGGGAGAAATGCTATGGCTGGTCCTACTTATTATTACAATGACTACAAGTCTTCTACCATCAAACTGCCTGATTATTACGATGGAAAGATTTTTATCTACGATTGGATGCGAGATTGGATTTTTGCACTCACCTTAGATAAAAACAATGCCCTCAAAAATGCAGAAAGATTTGCTCCTAAGCTAAAATTTGACCATATTATAGATATGGAAATGGGGACGGACGGAGCCATGTACCTACTGGAATATGGACAGACTTGGTATGCCAACAATGCAGATGCGCGATTGGTACGCATAGAATATACCAATGGGAATCGTGCGCCTTTGGCAAAGATAGAAACAGACAAAACCGCAGGGAAATTACCTCTTACTGTAACCTTTTCTGCCAAAAATTCAATAGACTATGACTTAAATGAAACTCTTAGCTATCAATGGTTTCAAGTAACTGATAAACAAGGGAAAAGTGCGGAGCAAGCAATAGAAATTGTAGCGGGCAATGAACCACCACGCATAAGCATAGACCTAAAAGGTAATCAAAGTTTTTATTTTGATGATACAAAAATTCCCTACCAAGTAAAAATTGATGACGAGGAGCAGACAGATATGAATGAGAATAAGCTAAAAATTCAATACAGTTACCAGAGTTTTGAGATGTCTCAAGGAAAGCAACAAGACGGTGTGGCATTGATAGAAAAAAACAATTGTAAAGCCTGTCATGCCTTTGACAAGAAGTCTTTAGCTCCTGCCTATATTCAGATTGCTCAAAGATACAATGATGATGAAAATACGATAAAAATGTTGATAAATAAGATTCGCAATGGTGGCAAAGGGAATTGGGAAAGCGAACAGGCGATGTCTGCCTTTCCAGATTTACCCGAAAACGAAATCCGTACCATGGTTAAGTACATTCTAAGTTTGAATAAAGGGAAAATGCCTACCATGGGCGAAATTAATTTCAGCCAACATGGTAAAAATGAGAAGGGAAAATACATATTTTCAGTGAATTATACTGACAAAGGCACAAAAGAAACCAAGCCTTTACTTTCTCAAAAGCAAATTGTCTGGCAGTATCCACAATTAGAAGCAGAATACGCTGACCAAATTCAAAAAGGGCAAATCCGAAATATACACCAACCCATAAGTTACCGATTTGTATTGGGACTGAACAATCAATCTTGGTTAATGCATAAAAATATTGACCTCGAAGGCATAAAATCCATCAAAGTTCGCTTGTCATGCGCTACCAAAGGCTATCGGCTTTCTGTGCGACAGGGCAACCCCAATGGACAGGAAGTAGGGAAAATAAGCCTACCAGCAATGGAAAGCGATGGTGGCTGGGATATAAAAAATTGGACAGAAGTGAATATCCCTATCATACCTAACTCAATAGGAATTAGCCATTTATACTTTGTTTTTGATAATCCTAATCAAGAAGAAAAACAAGGCTGTGCGATAGATTGGGTGAGATTTGAGAAGTAAGTAAGCGTGCAAATTATGCTCAATCACAAACGATTCTATCTACTTGTCAGATACCCGCGAGGTGTCTGACAAGTTTATGATAATGAAATAATTAACTAAACACCCTAAAGCGTATTTTACAATAAAATGCCTAATTACTTATCCTCCACTTACAGGAGGGATAAGGGCGATTTCATCACTATCTGCCAAGATATGCTCTTTTTCTGCATACTCGCTATTGACGGCTACCAAAAGAGATTTTAAACTTTTTAGCTTTGGATAATCCACATAAAGTTTATCTAATAATTGCGCTACATTAGCATTCCCCTCCAAATCAATCTTCAACTCGCTATTTCCTACTATTTCTTTAGTAATTCCGAACAACATCAAACTTACTTTCATCAAATAAAAATATTTAATAATTTTTCAATCTATTGCTTAGTAATTCAACAAAAATAAACATCTTTTTAGTCCCAGACTGGGACATAACTATTTCATTAACTAATATTTGTACCGTCCCTATGGGACTTATGCGTTGTGCTAAAATTCCATTTTCTACAAATATAGCGTCCCAATGGGACTTTAATACAAAGAACCCTTATAAAAGTTGAATTGCTTAAGTATATCAACAAAAATAAACACGTTTAAGTCCCGTTAGGGACACGAGCTTTGTAGAAACTAAATTAAGCCCAAAATCTAAGTCCCGTAGGGACGGTACAAATATTTGTTAATGAAATAGTTACGTCCCTACGGGACTTATGCGT
>JALOMS010000275.1 GCA_025455345.1 Thermoflexibacter sp.
AACAATGCGACCACCGTCATAATGATAAAAGCAGGAAGCATCCAAATCAACAAGGTAAGCATAGCTAACTTAAAACCACCTCGCTTGTAGGCGATTGCCACTAAAGTCTGCGTAGAAGATGGACCTGGCAACATTTGGCAAAGAGCAATTAGCTCAGCTAATTCGCTTTCGCTGAGGTATTTTCTGCGATTTACAAGGTATTCAAAAAATAAGACAAGATGTGCTTGAGGACCACCAAAAGCACTAATAGTAATGAGAAAAACATCTCGTAAAAAAAGTTTATCTCTTTTACTCACCTCTGTAAGTTATTGTTTGGGAAATAATATTTTTGACTATTCAAATGGCGTATCTACCGCTAAGGTAAACTATACATACCAGAAATAAAAGAAAATAAAGATAGCAAAAGTAGTAATCCCGATTTAATGATTTGATTATTAAAATATTAAAAATCTCTTTTTCCTAAATTTTTACAAATTTACTTGAATTATTGTAAAAAAATATTCAACTTCGTGTATTATTATTGGGTTAAAATTACATGATTTAACTTTAAAACATCAATTTTTAATTGTAAACTTTTATTATGCCCTCTTCATATCTCAATTTTAGGTTTCGGTATCTCGATACACAAGGCAAACCCAATTCTTTCTTTTATCGTCAGGCGCGCATTGACGAAGGGATAGGTATTCGTTTGGACACTGATACTATTTCTATCGCAGATATACACGAAGTAAGTCGTTATGAAACACATATCGCTCTTATTTTGCGTCCGTATATTAGCTTGGGCAAGAGTATAGCAGACAATATTATTCCCAATACTTCCAGCCTCATCATAGAAGTAGCAGACGACTTAGCGGCGGATGCCAAGAGCGCAATAGACCAACACCGCTCTACATGGGAAGTATATCTAAAAAAAGATGAATTAATCAAACAAAATAAAGGCTACCTGTTCAAGGCGATGCAATGCCCAGAGTGTGAAGCATGGATAGACCAAACAGACATCAAAGAAACTCCTTATATTTATTGCAAATATTGTGAGATATTATTTGATAAACATAATGAGGTCATGCCCAAATCGGAAAACTACAAAGTTTGCTCTGAATGTAATTATTATAATCGTGTCCAATCCTATCCCGAATTCCACTTTTATGCCCTGCCCTCTCATACGAAAGCAAAGTATCAAAAACATTACTGCTGTGATACTTGCGCCCAACGCTATCACGAGCAGACCGCTTGGCGCAATGGCTTGTATTTGGTTGGGATTCCATTTAATATATACCTCAAAAACAAGATGTCCAAAGGTACAAGCCAACTTTATGAAGGACTTACAGAGGCTAATCGGCTTGCTCAAGATGGAAACCTCAAAGAGGCTGATGTAATTTATAGTGCTTTATTGATGCGGAATGAAACTCACCCTGGCATACTTTACAATTTAGGGCTGGCTCATTTCAAAGCGGCACAGGATAGCGATGAAAATAGAATTTTACATTTAGAAAAATCTTATCGCTATTTTGAGAAATCCTTAGACATGTGCAGTAATTACCAGCCTACTTTGGACTTTCTAAAGTTCTACAAGGGATTGGTTTGGAAAGTACGCGTAAACTAAGGACTTTGTATTATTTCTTTTGCATATTTGCACAAATTTTATAGTTTGGTAAAATAAATCTATTATTAAAGAGTAATCTATTGTGAATCATACTCATATACTTATTTATAGCATCTCTTTATTCCCTTTTTTGTCTTTTCTTATTTGCATGATTTTTAGTAAACGCTTTGCTAATAGAGTTGCAGGGATAGGAACAGGTTTACTATTTTTCTCAATTATTTCTTCATTCTTATTCTTCTATGAAACATGGTTTTTAGATAAAACCTATTATTTGGTATTGCACTGGTTCAAAATTAAGGGCAAGACCTTTGATGTGCGTATTTGGATAGATAATACGTCTGCTTTACTCTTAATGTTAGTAAGTATTATTTCTTTCTTAGTGCATTTATTCTCATTGGATTATATGAAAAAAGATAAGCACTATGGTCGTTATTTTTCTCTTTTAGGGCTATTTACTTTTGCTATGCAGTCTTTATTATTAACCAATAACCTGCTGATTATCTATATTTTTTGGGAGTTAGTCGGATTCTGTTCTTATCTTTTGATTGGGTTTTGGTATGAAAAGCAAACTGCCTCACACGCCGCCAAAAAAGCTTTTTTGATTAATCGAATAGGTGATACGGGCTTTTTATTGGCAATTGTATTGGTATGGTTTAAGTACCAAACTTTAGATATCCAATTACTTACCAATCAGTCTTTTGATGGAAATTTCATAGATATATTCATTGGATTGGGTTTTCTATTGGCTTTGTGTGCTAAGTCGGCACAGCTACCACTTTCTGTTTGGCTTCCTTCTGCGATGGAAGGACCTACTCCTGTATCAGCCCTGATTCACGCCGCTACTATGGTTGCCGCAGGGATTTACCTACTGATAAGGGTATATTTTATGTTGCCTATTGAAATCCAAACGCTTATTGTAGTCATAGGTTCGCTTACCGCATTATTTTCAGCCTTTTCCGCACTTAGCCAGACAGATATGAAAAAGGTATTGGCTTATTCCACGATTTCTCAATTGGGGTATATGACGGTGGCTATTGGGATAGGAGCTACCCAAGTAGCTCTTTTTCATTTACTTACTCATGCTTTTTTCAAGGCAGGTTTATTTTTAAATGCAGGTACTGTCATTCATTATACCCATGAACAAGATATGGAAAAAATGGGTGGACTAAAGAAAACAATGCCCCTCACATTCATCTCTTTCTCTATTTGTGCGTTTTCTTTAGCAGGCTTGCCTCTATTTTCAGGTTTTTTGTCCAAAGATTTGATTTTAAGCCAAGTATGGCTTTGGTCGGAAGAAAATCATTGGGGCTGGATAGTTTTAATTACTTTATTCATTACTTCCTTGATAACAGCTATTTATATTGGCAGACAATGGAGCATGGTATTTTTGAGAGATACTTCTCGTGCCTATCCTGATACATTTAGTAATCGTCATTCAAATAGTATAACCGTAGCTTTGCCTTTGGTGATTTTGGCATTGGGTTCTTTGGGAATCATATTTTCTTGGAATCCTTTTGTTCCCGAACAAAGCTGGGTACTCAATACACAACAATACCAATCAAATCATTGGGTGAGTGTTTTTGCGTCTGTTTTGGCTTTGGCTGGTTTATGGATTGGCTGGTGTTTTTATAGTTGTAGAGAAGTGAGCCAAAATAGAATAGCTAATTGGATATTGAAATCCTCATTGTATCATTTTTCGTATCACTTCTTTTACTTAGATGCTTTTTACACAAAGCTAAGCAGGCAACTATTGGCTTGGACAAAAGCTAAAGTATTTAATATCAATGCTCTTAATAACTTACACGAGGTCTATTTATTAGATGAAATAGGCTATATTGGTAGTGAGTCAAAAAAATTGGAGGATAAGAAATTACATAAATTATTTGATTGGGTTATCTTTGGATTTGTATCCGTATCTTTGGCGCAGAGATTAGCCCGTTTTGACCGTAAAGTAATTGATAAGATAGTGGATTGGACGGGAATAGGCTTAGTAACAGCAGGTTATATCTGTGCATGGATAGACAAAATAATCATAGACGGGTTGGTAAAGACTATAAGCTTATCTATGGGAAAGGTCGGAAAATTGACAAGGTCTATACAAAACGGAAAAGTACAAGTTTATTTTGCATGGGCAATGATAGGACTATTAGTAGTGATAATGCTAATAATATTTTAAAAAACTGGGCAAAAAAAAGAGGAGTCTTAAGAATTATTTGTTTTTTTTAGAAAACTTTTATTTATTTTGAAACAAAAATTTTAGACTTTTGCTATATTTGATAGTTTTGATTGAGGCTTTTTATAAAATCTAATAATTCCATTATTAAAAAACTATGATAGAAATTATCCCTTCTTTGTATATTTTGGAAGGCAAATGCGTCAAGGTGGAAAATGATGATCAAGGTATATTTGATGAAAGTCCTTTGACCGTTGCGGAAAGGTTTGAAGAACATGGCATCAACAAATTGCATTTGGTTGATTTAGATGGTGCTTTGGTTGGAGAAATCTTGAACTACCACATATTAGAAGTCATTGCCGAGCATACCAATCTATCAGTAGATTTTGGTGGCGGAGTGCATACTGACGGAGATATTAATAAGTGCTTTGAATTTGGAGCTAAACGCGTGCATATCAGTAGTATGGCAGTCAAAGACAGACAGTTTTTTGCTTCTTGTATTATTTCGTATGGTCGCTCAAAAATGATACTAAGCGCAGATGTCATTAATGGCAAGATTTCTATTGACGGTCGTCATCACGAAACCAATGTAGATATGATGGAGCATATTGATTATTTTTATAATCGCGGATTGCTTTATCTGAAATGTGCAGATATTACCAGAGATGGGACATTGGTAGGTCCGTATTTTGAAATGTACCAAGATATTCTCAAAAGTTTTCCTGACATCAGACTATATGCCGTAGGTGGGGTTCGCAATATGGACGATGTCAGACGCTTAGAAGACATAGGTGTATATGGAGTTATTATTCGCAAGGCACTTTACGAAGGAAAAATCACACTCAAAGAAATTGAACAGTTTATCGCACAGCCTGCATAAAAAAGGAGCTACTTCGTAAAAAGTAGCTCCTTTCAAACTAAAATATATTTCCCTTAAGGTTTCATCATAATGATTCTTGTGGTATAAATGCCTGACCCGCCGCTTGATTGGCTTACAATTCTATATCCTTCTTTGGCAAATAGATTTAATCGGAGTGCGATTTTAGCGTCATTTTGCTTAATATTACCAAAATTTACCCCTACCATACTGTAATAGTTTTCTAAGTCAAATTCTTCACTTTTGCCATCAGGAAATGTAATGATACAACGAGAGCGTCCTGCACCGCCTTGTACAACAGATTCTAAGATATTAATATGAATGTACTTAGCTGTGCTGTCCTGATATTTGGGCTTTTCCTTGAAAGCCGTAAAGACTGTAACACTGATACCAATAGCTAAACCTACCAATAACAAAATAATGTTTTTCATAATAATCAAGAATTTTTAATAAAGTTGTCAATATAATATAACTAAATAAGCTACAATATGTTTATAAATTACAAGTGAAAGTGGTCAAATAGATTTTGATATACCCATTTCTAATCCTCTCAACTCTGCCAACCCCCTCAATCGCCCAATCGCTGAATAGCCCGGATACGATTTTTTTGTCAAATCATCAAGCATTTGGTGTCCATGGTCGGGGCGCATAGGAATAGATACTCCTTTTTTACGCATCAACAAAACGATTTGTTTCATAACATTGTACATATCTGCATCACCTTCTAAGTGATTTGCTTCATAAAAATTCCCTTCTTCATCTCTTTGAGTGCTGCGAAGATGCAAAAAATGAATATGCTCACCTAAACGTTGCACCATGCCAACCAAGTCATTATCGGGTCTTGCACCATACGAACCTGTACAAAAACACAAACCATTGGCAGGTGATGGAGCCGCATTGAGCAACTCGACGGCATCTTGTTCTGTGCTTACTACCCTTGGCAAACCCAAAATAGGATAAGGAGGGTCATCAGGGTGAATCGCCATCTGTAAGCCAACTTCTTCTGCCACAGGAATTACTTGTTGCAAAAAGTAAAATAGATTTTCTTTTAATTTTTGGGCATCAATGTCTTTATAGCTATTCAAAGCATGAAGAATCTGCTCCGTAGTAAATCTTTCTTCACTACCAGGCAGTCCCAATAAAGCATTTCTAAATAGGGTCTCTTTTTGCGCTTCTGACAAGGTTTCAAAGCGGCTTTGTGCTTTGGAGATTTGTTCGGGAGTATAATCTTTGTCCGCATGAGGTCTTTTGAGTAAGAAAAGGTCAAAAGCAACAAAGGCTGATTTTTCAAAATACAAAGCCTTGCTTCCATCTGCCAAAGTATAATCTATATCTGTTCGCATCCAATCCAAAATAGGCATAAAATTGTAAGTAACTACTTTCAGACCACAAGTCGCCACATTTCTAAGGCTTTGTTTATAATTATCTATGTATTTTTGATAATTCCCAGTGCGTTTTTTGATTTCTTCGTGGACTGGCAGACTCTCTATCACTGTCCATGTCAATCCTGCTGTTTCTATTATTTTTTTATGCTTTTGGATTTCATCTATTGTCCAGATTTCACCTACAGCAATATGGTGTAAGGCAGTAACTACACCTGTAGCTCCTGATTGCCTAATGTCTTGTAAACTTACGGGGTCTTTTGTTCCAAACCAACGCATAGTTTGTTCTAAATTCGGCATATTTGTATTAGTTTTATATTTTAAATGTTATCCTAATTTAACTGTTATTTGATATAGTATTCAAACCCTTCTATAAACCTTTTTAGCATTTCTTCATCAATTATTTCTACTTTCTTCATTGGCATCTATATCAGATAGTTTTGTCCATTCCTGTCCCATTCTAATCTCTATTTGCTTAATTGCCAAAGTATCATTTAAAGTCATTTTACTAAC
>JALOMS010000276.1 GCA_025455345.1 Thermoflexibacter sp.
GCAAAAACGATTTCCCTATTGGCTCTTTTGGACGCTTCCAAATCAATCGGCGTATAACGAAACCCTCCCGTATAAACCATGCGAAAGTTCAACCCCAAGGTATGCACCTTGTTCTCTTTGACCAAAAGCCATTCCTTGCCAGAAGTCAAACTAAAAGCAAATTGCCCATTGAACCGAGTATTGCGTTCTATGCCATCTGCGGCTATGTATTTTGATTCATAAAGAGAAGAAGAAAATAGGAAATAATAATGGTTGCTAAAAAATTTTTCTAAGGTTGCCTCAAGTCCATAATTGCGACCTTTCCCCCTATTTACCAAAGAATCATTGACAAAACCACTTAACTGATTCAGTATAGAAAATGTACTCTTGGGGTTGGGACTGATAGGTACATCAAATAAGGCTTGTTGATAGAGTTCTATCTTGCTCCGCCAGTTATTACTCATCGCCCAGTCGTGAGCCACTACCCAATGATGCGATTTAGTAAAATCTAAATGCAAATTGGCTTGATTTATTGTGCGATTACTTGCTTGTACGTTTGCGAAATACGTGCCTAAAGGCTGAAGTTGAGTGTGTAAACCATAGCCCAAAGTAAGCGTGTGTTTTGCTGATAGCTCGTAGCGCAAGGAAGCTCTTGGTTCTAAAGTATGCCTACGATTTAGCGCAAAATACAAGAAATGTAGTCCTGTTTGCAAGGTAAGATGCTCATTAAAACGATATTTCCATTGGGAGTATATCTGCCAAAGCATTGCCCAATTTTTCTCTGACAAATTACTTCTCAAAGGGAGGTTTTCTGTGGGACGAGATTGATTGAGCAAGTCATAGCCAATGTTTTTCAAGAAAAAACCCGAACGCCAAGTGCTTTTTGCGCTGAACTTGTGATTAAACATAGCGGAAATCGTAATTCTATTTTCAAAGTAGCGATTATTTCTATTGTCAAATAGTTCGTAGCGATTATTAAAACGTCGTTCTAAAAATTCATTGCCCCCAGTAGAAAAGGAAAGTATTGTTTTCAAATAAGTACGCGCACCTGTATGATAGGTATGCGTAAAGCCTAATGTCCCCATTTTGTAGGTATAACGCCTATTATTCCTTAAACTACCATTCTGTTTCCACCGCAAGGAATCTGCTACGGCTTGAGTAAGCTGTTGGCTCATACCTCCTAAGCCAAAAATGGTAAAACTACCTGCTTTTTTTGTGGGGAAATGCAAATTAAAGGAAAGGTCTTGGAAAGTAATGATACCACTCCGCAGGGTAACTACTTGACTTACCAAGCCCAAGGTAGAATACCTGTAATTGACCAAAAAAGAGGAGTTTTTATTTTTAGAAAGAGGGGCTTCTGCCGCAATATCCAAGCCAATGACGCTGATTTGGGCAGTAATCTCCCGTTTTTCGTTGTTCCCTTTCCGTAGTTTTAGGTCGAAAGCTCCCGAAATAGAATTGCCATACTCGGCGGGAAATGCTCCTGTCATAAAGTCCGAATTTGCTAAAACTTGCGCGCTGAGCATACTAATTCCTCCTCCAGAAGACCCCTCTCCTGCAAAGTGATTGGGATTGAGGATATCCATACCCTCCAATCGCCAAAGTAAGCCAACAGGAGAGTTTCCTCGGATAATAATCTGATTATTAGCTTCTGAAGCAGACACCACTCCCGCATAAGAAGCCGCCATTCGCAGAGGGTCATTGAAAGAAGCGGCATAACGTTGGGTTTCTTCTACGGAAAATGTACGCCCATTTACTGCTATCATCTCATTCAAGGGTTGGTTTTTGGGAGTTTCTGCGATGACAGTTACCGCCTCCATTTCTTTGAGAGACTCGGTAAGTTCTATGGTCAAAACAATCTCCTTACCCGCACTTACTTGTAACTCAGGAATGGTAAAATCCTCATAACCAACAAACTTTGCTTTGAGTACATATCTCCCAATAGGAACTTTTTCCAAGCGAAAATTACCCTGCCCATCAGTAGTAGCACCAATCAAGGGATAAGTCTGTGGCAAAAAAATAGTAGCTCCTACTAATGCCTCATTGGAAGATTTGTCTATTATTTTACCGCGAATAGTTTGGATAATAAGCTGACTATAAGCAGAGCAAGAAAAAAATAACAGAACTATAAAGATAATTTTTTTCATAATTGCTATCCAATTACTTTGCTTTTATCTTACAAAAGTAGTACGCAAGTAATTAAGAAATTCGAAACTAAATCTTGTATTTATGCCAAAATATCATCTATCTGCCTTCATCTATTGACCACTTCCCCGCACCATTTAACAAGAAAAACAAACCCAACATCAATAGAACAGTAGCAGGCATGGTCTTACTAATACTGTGATTATTAGGCAGATGGTAAGTAACAATGGCTACTAAAAAATAAATAACTATGGGGATTGCCGCCCAGCGTACCTGCCACCCAATCACTATCAGAAGATATGCAATCAATACCATCCAAGTCCCTACAAATGCAAAAAATATGGGTATAGGAAAACCTAATCCTGCCAATTGTTCAGAAAAAGCATTGATAGCTTCTCCGCTATACACCTTTGCTTGGAGTGCCAAGATGAAGTATAATAGAAAAATAAAACGCAACACCAGAGGTGAATAACCTTTGAATCTACTTAAATATTTCATAATCATATTTTTATATATTTTAATATTTTGAAACCTTACTAATCATTTTAGGCTTAGTAAAGCTACAAATTATGGTTTACAAAAATATTTCATTATCAAGATTTTAATCTTACAAAATCCAATAAAATTTATCTACATTTGTATAAATAATGAGATTCCATCATTGCATTTGAGTCCACCAATTATTTTTTTGACTATAACCCACTCTTAGAGTTCTTAATACCATTTTTTTAAACGATTATACCTCTAATTTTACCAATGAAAAGTACCACATTAGTTACATTAGTAGAACAGCAATTAGATAGTCTGGGCTATACGCCACAATGGATTGCTTTTGATTTTTTAGATGAGCATACACTAACCCTGCAAGCCAATAATTTTGAAAAAGATAAGCATACAAGCAATGAGCATTATAGATATGCCTCTTTTGTTCATTTTCTTAATCAGCGCATAGAGCTAACAGACGAGGAGATAGAACGCTACCTATTTTTGGCAGAGAATGACGGGAATAGATTTATGGCAGGAGCGGCAGTCGTTAATTTATTGAGAAAACCCACTTTGACCAGCACCCAATTTGACCGAGTTGCGAATAAATTAAGGCAGTTTGGAGACTGGGCAGAAAAAGTCATTGAAAATGAGAAGAGCCAAAAGCGAAACCGTTATAAAATATAGCATAAATCAACTATTTAACATTTATTTGCATAAAAATTGTTTTTTTATGAAGTAAGTTTCCCCCTGTTCTGGGTAGTTTTGCTTAGGCTTAAACGCAGTGTGTCTAAGCGGGGCTTCCCAAGCAATATAAACAGTCAATCTCTGATTGGCGTATAAGTGCGTAAGCAAAAAAGGTAGTGCAATAAGTCTAATATCTTAGCTATCAGAATCTTACGCAAGTCTAAGACTTGCTGATAAAATGTAGTAGATACGCTGGGCGGCACTCCGCTTCGCTTAAATCTACTGCAAACGGGGGTAAAAAGAGCCAAAAATTTCATTTTATCAAACAAAGATAAGGAAAAACTTATTGAGGTTATAGAAAAATATAGAATGGATTACTTATTTCATTTAGAAAATGGAGGTAATAAAAGTGATTATGTGCCACGAAGTTTAATGTGTACAGAAGAACAATGTGGAGAGGATGATAATTAAATTTTCCAAATGGCTTAATATCAAACTAAATGTCTTTTAGAATCAAAATATATATGCCAATGCGAGTTAAACTCATTTTGTTTTTGTTATTATTTTTTGAAAGTTGCCATTATGATAATGAGGAATATTTAATTGAATACTATTCCTCGAATATGTCTAATTTCGAAGATATTGCCAACTATATAAATCTAAATGTTATTCCTAAATTTGATGTTGTTCATTTCAATAATATTCTTATTACTCGAGGAGAAAAAGCACATATTGTTACCAATAGAATATGTGATATTACTTTATCTGAAAGATTTAACATCTATAATATTAATAGGGTTACTATTACAAAAACACATTGTAATAATAAAATTAAATTTGGTTTGATAATGTTTTTAATGGATATACCTAATAACTTTAATAATTATCATTACTATTATTATTATTATGATTTGTGTAATTCAAATCAATATAGTACAGATAAAAAAAGTTTCAAAAATATACCTCTTGGAAATAATTGGTCTATTGCCATTGAAAAAGATTAACCCCTGTTCTGCGTTGAGTTAAGCGTGAGCGACTCTAAGCAGTTTTATTTGCAAGTCTTAGACTTGCGTAACAGCTTGAAAGCAAGGGAGATAGTATGTTTAAGCGAACCATTTGGCAAACACCTTAGTTACTATCTCTGATAACAAAGTAGGGGTAAGCACTGATACTGACAATACGGCAGACTTCTACCAAGCCACCGTCCTCTCCGCTACTGACTACTATGCCTTCGGTATGAGTATGAGTGGGCGTAGCTGGCAAAGTGATAGCTACAGGTATGGGTTTAATGGGAAGGAGAAAAGTGAGGGAGATGATTTCTATGATTTTGAGGCAAGGAGCTACTACGAAAAAATTGGTAGGTTTACAAGTGTCGATGCTAAATTCAAAGTATTTCCAAATGTATCTCCTTATGTTTATGCTTTAAACAACCCTATTATCTTAATTGATGATGATGGAAACTTACCAATTCTTCCATTATTAATTTATATAGGAAAGAATTTTGGAGAAGGGGCAATTACTGATGTAGTTATACAAATGGTGGGGGCTTATCTGTTTGGGGATGCTCAAAATATTAGTGAGGCATGGGCAGAAGTAAATCTTGAACAAGCTGCATGGGCAGGTGCTGAAAACTTAATTAAAAATAAGCATGCAGAAGCCATAAAAGAGGGTGCAGTGGCTGTTGTTGATTATATGAGAAATACAGATGACCCTACTGCAATAGGTGCTACTAAGGTGTTTCTAATTGGAGGAGGGGCTTCTTATTTGGGAGATTGGATAGCCAAGAAAGGACTTGAAAAAGTTGCCAAGGGGTTGAAAAAATTAGGTCTTAGCGAACATGCTATCAATAAATACCTAAATGTAGAAGGCAGTACACGTATAGGCACAAAAGAAGAGGTTAGTGCTGCACGCAATAAAATAGCCAAGCAAAGAGGGAAATCAAATACTGCTGGTAATTATGGCTATCTTGAAGGGGAAGTAGATGGGTTAGACAAGTTAGATGGTAAAAATATGTGGAGAAGTGTTTCTGTAACGACAGCTAAACAAGACGTAGGCAAATATAATATTTTTACTGCAACACATGTGGGCGAAAGTAATAGATTGGCAGATACAGATTCAGAATACAGAATGTTGAGTGATTTGGCTATTAAAATAAAAACCGCTTATGGAGATAATTATGCCAATGCCACAGGTACTATCAAAATTGTTTCTGAGAAGAATTATTGTAGTTCTTGCCAAGGCGTGATTCAACAATTCCAAAAAATGTTCCCAAAAATAAACATCATCCAAATCCAAGTAGGAGAAAAAGTAGCTCCTAAACGCAAAGGAGGTTAACCATGAAAATACAGATTAAATTAAAATCATTACAAGATGAAAAAATCTTAGTTGATAAAATAAATTTTTTAAACCAATATAATTTGAATTCGCTTACTCGTACTATTCAATACTTGGGCTTAGAGCAAGTAAACAATGATTTCATAGCTTCTTTCGATTTTCCAGAAGAGGCAAAAAGTCATTTTGGATACATTGAAGGAAGTCAAGAGCCTATATTTACATTTGGTGCTATTTATGGTACATCTATACAAAAAAGTAATTGCTCAGAGTGTCAAAAAATCAATTATTAAAACATGGTAATACCTTTTATTATCTATGAAGAACAACTTAATACGTTAGAGTGGGTATTAAGTCAGTACAATGAAGAGGTAATGAGTAAACAAATCCCCAAATATGAATTCAAAGTGATAAAAGCCTTTGAAGATGACCAAGCTTTTATAGTTGAAATAGGAGTAGAAGATGGGGTATCTTTTAACCATATATTTGAGTTGGGTGCTATTTGGGGCATCATAGATACACAGATGGAGTGCGCTAAGTGTTCAAAAGAAGACTTGGTTTTTCCAAGTTTACCATTGGGAGTTAATTTATAATTGTCCTTGCCATTGTCAGTGTCCCCCTTTTCTGCGCTATTGTCAGTGTCCCCACTGACAATCCTTTGCTATGAAAAACTACCTTCGTCCTACGAGGTGAATAGATTTGCGTAAGAAGCTGAAAGCAAGGGAGATAGAGAATAGTATGTTTTGCAAAATTTTTTGAATCATTCTTTTGTACTTGTATTTTTTTGCTTATCTTTGTTGTCTAATTAGATAACATCATACCTTTAATTCACTCCTTAGAAGGAATCAAAATATACATCTATTACAATGACCACTTACCCCCTCATTTTCATGCCTTATATGCTGAATTTGAGGTGATG
>JALOMS010000277.1 GCA_025455345.1 Thermoflexibacter sp.
TGAGCTTAGCCAAAAAAATAGGTATAGAGATAGAAACTTTTTACAAAGATGAATATGGGAAGCCTTATTTGCTTAATAATCAATTTTTTATATCTATTTCTCATGCTAAGCAATATGCAGTAGTTATCTTGCAAAAGGATAAACCTGTAGGGATTGATATAGAAATCCAAAGCGAGAAGGTAAGTCGGAGTATATCAAGAGTGTGTAAGTCTGAGGAAATAGAACAAATAGGGAATGATGAGCGAAGAGCCACCATTTTTTGGTGTGCTAAAGAGGCTCTCTATAAGTATTACGGCAAGAAGAAACTCGATTTCAAGAAAGACATACATGTACAGTTGGTTAATGAGCATCTATCGGGTAAGATTTTTACAGACCTATACACATTAGCTCCTCAAATCGGCTATCAAACTTTCGAAGAATACATGATAGTTTATTGTTTTTAATAATTTATTAAAAATAGGTTCAATTTTTAGTCTTTTTTTAATTAAAGTGTTGTTTTATTCAATTTTGTTATTTACTTTTAAACTTATTGTTTCAGATAATTTTATTTTCTACTCAAAACATCTCACCTTTATGACATTTGACAAGTACAATGTAGATGGTTTTTTTGATGAAATGCTAACTACTGACCATCAGATTAGGGAAGGTTATGTGCCTTTCATCAATTTTGTGAACAACCTTAGCATAGAAGACCTCGTACAGAAACAGCACGCCGCAGAACGCTCTCTGATGGCTTTGGGTATTACCTTTAATGTCTATAATGCAGAAGGTGGAACGGAAAGGATTATGCCTTTGGACATCATACCAAGGATTATAGAAGGGCGAGAGTGGGATAGACTTGCAGAGGGTTTAAAGCAAAGAATCAAAGCCTTAAATTTGTTTATTGACGATGTTTATAACGAACAGAGAGTATTCAAAGACAACGTCGTCCCTCAATCCCTGATTAGCTCAAGTAAGTGTTTTCTAAAGCCTTGCATTGGTTTGAAACCTCCCAAAGGAATATGGTGTCATATCACAGGCACGGACTTGATTAGAGACCAACATGGCGTTATGAGGGTGTTAGAAGATAATTTGCGCTGTCCCTCGGGAGTATCTTATATGCTGGAGAATAGGGAAGTTCTCAAACGTACTTTTTCTAAAGTGCTTGATGAAACGCAGGTACGTCCCGTAAATGGTTATACCATTAGCTTGAGAGAAATGTTGGAGCATATTGCAGACAAACCCTCCCCCAATATCGTAGTTCTGACTCCCGGAATCTACAATTCTGCATATTTTGAACACGCCTATTTAGCTTTGCAAATGGGAGTGGAATTGGTACAAAACTCTGATTTGGTGGTCAAAAATGGTTATGTAAACATGAGAACAACCAGAGGACTCAAAAGGGTAGATGTCATTTATAGACGTATAGATGATACTTATTTAGACCCGCTTACGTTTAACCCTGAGTCACTATTGGGCGTTCCTGGGATATTTGAGGTATATAAAAATGGGAAAGTAGCCATAGCCAATGCGCCGGGAACAGGTGTGGCAGACGACAAAGTAATTTATGCGTATGTCCCCAAAATTATCAAATATTATCTTGGAGAAGAAGCAATCATTCCAAACGTTCCCACTTATCTGTGCGAAGATAATAATGATATACAATACGTTTTGGACAATATTGCAGATTTGGTAGTCAAGGAAGCAAATGAGGCTGGTGGGTACGGAATGTTGATAGGACCCAAAGCAACTAAAGAAGAACACGAGGCTTTCCGCAAAAAAATAGTGGCAAATCCTCGCAATTATATTGCCCAACCTACTATACAGCTTTCAAGAGTGCCTTCATTGGACGGAACACATATAGAGGGAAGACACGTGGACTTGCGTCCATACATTTTGTATGGGAAAGAAATCGTCATTACTCCCGGAGGACTTACCAGAGTCGCTCTCAGAAAAGGCTCTCTGGTCGTAAACTCTTCTCAAGGAGGAGGTAGTAAAGATACTTGGGTGCTTTATTAACAATAAACTATCAAACCGTCTAATCATTAATACGTATGTTAAGTAGAGTTGCAAATTCCATTTATTGGATTAATAGATATATAGAACGTGCTGAAAATTACGCTCGCTTTCTTGGTGTAAATACGAGTTTGGCATTGGATACAGCCAATATTTCTGATGCTATGCAGTGGATGCCGCTCATCGCTACCACAGCAGACGAGGAGTTATTCAAAGAACTCTACGGAGAACCTACACAAGAAAATGTTTTTAATTTCTTGACTTTTGATGAGAGAAACCTCAATTCTATTTATTCTTGCGTCATGTTTGCAAGAGAAAATGCAAGAACTATCAGGGAAAACATTTCTATTGAGATGTGGGAACACATCAACGGCTTTTATCATAATATCCGTCATGCCGCCACTAATCGCCAAAATATCATACCCAACTCCAGAGAATTTCTCAAAGAAATAGTACAAGGCAGTCAGTTGCTCTCTGGCATAGAGGACTCAACTATTTCGCATACAGAAGGTTGGCATTTTGGGAAATTGGGCAGGTACATAGAACGAGCCGATAAAACCGCAAGAATCTTAGATGTCAAATACTTCATATTATTACCTTCTATGGCTGAGATAGGTTCTGTATTGGACATGATTCAGTGGTCTGGTGTACTCAAATCCGTAAGTGCTTTTATGATGTATCGCCGCACGTATGGGCAGTTATTTCCCAAGAAAATTATAGAATTCCTCATATTGGACAAGCATTTTCCGCGCTCTGTGTATCACTGTACCATCAATGCCCAATATATGCTTCAGAACGTACTCAAGGCGCATAGAAGTTCTATTAAAACACCCGCCATGAAAAAATTAGCCATGCTTAGTTCGGAGCTTTATTATACCAATGTCAAGGAAATCATCAAATATGGATTGCACGAGTACATAGACCGTTTGCAAACTATTATTAATGAAGTAAATACTGAAATTCATGAAGCCTTCTTTGCGATTAAGGATTGATAAAGGTTGGTAAATTTTATAAATAAAAATATAAATCCCTATAAATAAAAATTTAAGATAAATCATTGTCTTCAAATAAGTTCGAGGATAATGATTTATTCGTTTTGATACCAAGCGATTTCATTTTTTCTATCTTACTTAGCAAATTGCCTTTACCAGTGCTAAGTTTGAGCATGACATCATCATAAGCGTTCTGAGCGTATTGTAATTTCAAGCCTAAATCTTTGAGGTCATTCATCAGTCCTACGGCTTTCTCATAGAGCATACCTCCTTCTTTTGCGATTTCTTCTGCGTATCGGTTTTGCTTTTCCTGTCGCCAGATACTCGCTACCGTTCTTAAAGAAGCAAGCAAGGTCGTAGCACTCACCAAAACGACTCCCTTTTCAAAAGCCATATTCAGCAAATCTATATCACTTTGGATAGCTATGCTAAAGGCGGGTTCTATGGGTAAAAACATCAAGACAAAATCAGGACTTTGGTTGGCATAAAGATTTTGATAGTTTTTCTGACTAAGCTCGACGATATGTTGCCTAATCGCACCAATATGTTGTTTAAGCTGTTTTTCTCTTTCCTGCTCGTCCTCCATCGAGCAGAATCTTTCATACGCATTCAAAGACACTTTGGCATCTATGATGATGTATTTCTGGTTGGGCAAGCTAATAAGCACATCTGGCTGAAGTCGTTTGCCATTATCAGCGACATGATTTTTCTGAACAAAATATTCTCTATCTTTCTCTAAACCAGATTTTTCTAAAATACGCTCCAAAATCATTTCCCCCCAATTCCCCTGAATTTTAGTTTGTCCTTTGAGTGCGGAGGCGAGGTTATTGGCTTCCTTGCTGATTTGTTGGTTCAGTTGGTGTAAGTGTTTAATTTCTTTTTCTAAGGAAAATCTTTCTTTGGATTCTCTATCGTATGTTTCTTCTACTTTTCGCTTGAAATCAATCAGCCTTTCACTGAAAGGCTCTAAAATATTTTTTAAGCTAAAATGACTTTGCTCTGTTACTCTTCGGCTTTTTTCTTCTAAAATTTCAGAGGCAATATTTTTAAATTCGGTAGTGAGTTTTTCCTGTAATGTGTTTATTTCTTGTTGTTTTTCTAAAAGTTTTTCTTTGATATTGTCCTGGTTTGCTTTATAAACGGCTATTTTAGAAGCAAAATAAAAATTCATAAAGAGCCAAGTCAAGAGACCGCCCAAGACCATACCCAATAAAAAGAAACCCAAATCTTCCATTTTTTATTTTTTTGCTTTTGATATCCACGCTTGGAGTTGTTCTTTGCCCACATCTAATAGCATACTAATCGCTTGGTCTTTAAGTGTAGAGAGCCAACCTGCTTCAGAGGATTCAGATTTTGCAGTAATTTTTTCTGTATTGATTTCTTTATTTTTACCTACTTTCTTGGTTTTATTATTTATCCAGTCTAACCCCTTATATGCCAGAAAACCAGCTAATACAGTTCCCCCAATGGTAAATGCTCCTTTGGTAGAAACTACCTTTTGGCGTGTTTCGATAAGGCTTTCAACGATTTTTAGCTTATATTTTTCCCTTTGTAAGAGCAAAATTTCTCTTTGTTCTTGATACATAGTCTTATATTTTTATGGTAATGAGTTTTCAAAGTTATGAAATAATTTGCCTTCTCTGTCTTTAAAATATATTTTTTATCACCATGTTATTCCATAATTTTTTAAAAAGATAAATAAAAATTTAGCCAAAATAGCTACTTTTAGAGCCAAATTTAGGAATTATATCGATATGGCAAAAAAGAAAAATACCCAAGCAAAGCAGATAAAAGTAGAGCATACTCCCAAAAATACCACAAAAATGGTGGCATCTCCCCCTATTTTGGAGCTATCTTCTCAGTGGTTATTAGGTATTACACTTATCTTGGCAGGACTTTATTTCTTGTATTCTCGCAGTGCCAATGGATTTTATCAACAAGACGAGGCAGCACATTTTGTTTCTATGAAAGGTTTTTGGCACAATCCAAATTCTGTATTGAGCAACTGGGCAAAGCCGGGATATAAGATTTTATATGCTTTACCTTCCTTGTTAGGGGTTGATTTTGTGATATTTATTAATTGTTTGGTGTCTGCGTTTACTTGCTTTTTTGCATATAAAATAGCTAAACTTTTGGACAGCAAAATCCCTATTTTAGCCTTTGTTCTTACTGCAACCCAACCGCTTTGGATTAATCTCGCATTTCGCAATTATTCAGAACTGATTACGGCTTTGTTGCTCTCTATATCCTTGTATTTTCATTTGAGAAACAAATTTGTATGGGCTTCTTTGATAGTAAGTTATATTGCCTTTATTCGCCAAGAATTTTATCCAATTTTGGGTTTATATTTTATTTACTTATTACTTAACAAACAGTTTTTGGCGGCTGTCTTATTGAGTGTATTCCCTATTTTCCAACAAATCTGGGGCATGACCTTGACAGGAGACCCGCTCTATCTGCTCAATCAAATGCTGGGAACGAGCGAACAAATAGCAGGACAATACCCTCGCAAAGGATTTATGCACTACTTCAAGATGTCTATCACCATATTTGGCAGTGTGGCTGTTACTCTTTGGGTGGCTTATCTATGGACTTGGCTATTAGAAAGAATTAGTAATTGGAGGAATAAGATAGGATTTATAGATGGTTTGAGAGATAAAGGCAACTTGATTTTGGCGGTTAGCCTTATGTATTTTCTGATGAATTGTATTTTTAACTCACAGACCTTACAAATCGGTCCTGCCACAGGTGGCAACTTGCGTTATTTGCTGATTATATCTCCTTTGGTAGCTATTTTGGGGACATTGCAAGTAGAAAAATTCAAAACAAGCCAATATAAACCTCAACTGTTGATTCTAATAAGTATTTATGCGCTATTAGTTGCTATCTTTATGACTCACCCGCATAATTTTGTGATATTCAATGAGGAAGAAAGAGATTGGCTACCTTTGGTAGGAGTAATTGCAAGTATTTTCATCATGATATTACCCTTGCTGTTGCGTCAAGACATGATGGGGTTGAGTATCATTGCCTTACTTATGGTTTTGCTTACGGTGCGCCCTATCAAGCTATCCGCCGAAGATGAGGCTTGTAAGAACTTGGCAAAGTGGTACAAACAATATGAGTCCACTTCTGGAGAACCTCCACAGCTATTTGTTCATCATGAAATGTTTTACTATTATCTGGGGCGTACTCCTTACGATTTCAAAATAAAGCCAAAACCAATAGAAGATAAGTTCTTAAAGGACGCACCCAAAGGAAGCCTAATTATTTGGGATTCACACTATTCGTATCGTCCTAAGATGCGCCCCGAAAGCCTCTGGTTTAATTATTTTACTGAAAAAGAAAATGAATATCAGGCATTGACCCAAATAGAATCCGATGACCCCAAACTTCCCTTTGGTATCTTGGTCTTTATAAAAAATTAGATTAGTAATTCAATAGAGTAAGTATTTCTTGCCAATACTGAGCGGCATAAGATTTGTTATTCCTTGGCAAGTCTTTCAATAAGTTGAAAGTCAAGCACTTGGCTTAGGTTATTTTTCAATATAATTAGA
>JALOMS010000278.1 GCA_025455345.1 Thermoflexibacter sp.
TATTCTTTGGGAAATTTTATTTCCGCACAATACAAACGTTATACAGACGCAGGAGTGATGCTAACAGTCAAATTGGTTAAGAATCTAAAAAATAACAAAATTAAAATATCAAGCATTGACTACGTGCCTACATGGGTATTTAAGGGAACAGTAGATGAGAAAATGCAATATAAAATTTTGCCCGCTTTTCTTGCAGAAGCCAAAGAATACCCATTGACAATGAGGAACTTAGTACCTCCAATGTTTAATTCGCTTTCTGCTATTCATTTGCAAAAGATGCAACAAGCCGGGCAGGATAGCAAAGAAATACTGACTTATTACACTAAAAACTTGAAAAATGTCATTTGGAAAAGAGATTCTTCGATAGACAGCATTCGCCATTTACCATTGACTATCCATGTTTTACCTGATTCAATCTTTGTAAAAAAATTAGATAAAAAGAAAATAAAATTACGATGAATACCCAAGCTATCATTGCTCCTTCTATGCTCGCCTCTGATTTTGCTAACTTACAAGCAGAGGTAGAAATGCTAAACCAAAGTGAGGCAGATTGGCTACATATTGATATTATGGATGGCGTTTTTGTTCCTAATCTCTCCATGGGCTTGCCCGTATGTGAAGCAATCAGTAAACATTCCAAAAAAATGTTAGATGTTCACCTTATGATAGTCCAACCCGAAAGATATGTAGAGGCATTTTATAAGGCGGGAGCAGGATTGATTTCTATTCATTACGAAGCCTGTACGCACTTACATCGTTGTATTCACCAAATCAAAGAGTTAGGTTGCAAAGTCGGGGTTGCGCTGAACCCTCATACGCCCGTAGAACTCTTAGAGGAAACATTACAATACATAGATTTGGTATGTCTGATGTCCGTTAATCCTGGGTTTGGTGGGCAGAAGTTTATTGAAAATACGTATCGCAAAGTCATCAAACTAAAAAGTTTGGCTAATGAAAATAATCCCAACCTTCTAATAGAAATAGATGGGGGAGTAAACCTTAGCAATGCTCCTAAACTTTTAGAAGCAGGAGCCAATGTATTAGTTGCTGGTAATTTTGTATTTTCTTCTCCTAATCCTAAGCAGACGATTAGTCATCTAAAAAGGCTTACAATAGATTAAAAAAGTTAATTGATGAAGAGTCTATATTTCTATAAATGACCAATGTTTTCCTAATAATTTTAAACCAAAATATTGATTATGTATAACTTAAAAGGAAAAACAGCCATAGTAACAGGTTCGGGCAGACCTCTTGGTATAGGCGAGGCAATCGTATTGCGCTATGCCTCAGAGGGTTGTAATGTTGTAATTTCTGACATAGGAAAGTCTATGGGAGCGGAATTTCCCTCTGATGCCATAGGCTCTACTTTAGAGATGGAAGAAATCGCTAATAAAGCGCGCCAATATGGTGTAGAAGCGATTACAGTGCCTTGTGATGTTAGAAAATCAAATGATGTTGAAAACTTAGTACGCAAAGCAGTGGAAGCATTTGGCAGTGTGGATATTTTTGTGAACAATGCTGGAGTAGGCTACCTAATGCAGTTGGTTACAGAAATGGACGAAGAAAAATGGGACGCTGTACTCGATGTAAACCTGAAAGGTGCATTTTTGGGTATAAAATATGCCGCCAAACAAATGATAGAACAAAATAGAGGTGGTCGGATTATCAATATAGCTTCTCAAGCGGCAAAGTCGGGATTTCCCTTTGCGTCTGCCTATACTTCTTCTAAACATGGATTAGTAGGGCTGACTCGTGCTACTGCTATCGAGCTTGCGAAGCACAAAATCACGGTGAATGCTGTCTGTCCCAATCACATTACTACGGGATTGGGAGATTGGCAAAATAAATTTTTTTCTGACAAATTAGGTCTTACTTATGAGCAATACATGGCAAGAATGAAGTCCAATATACCTATGGGAAGAACGGGCTTAGTAGAGGATATTGCCAAGGCTTGCGCTTTTTTGGCATCAGACCAAGCAGACTATATTACAGGAGAAGCGATGAATGTCAGTGGTGGGGAAGAAATGCACTAATCATAAAATAGTGTAAAAGAGTAGCCTCTCTGTGGTACAAATTACTAATTTTGTACTTGGCAATCCAATTGAATGATATAAGTAACTATGCAAAATTAATTTATATTGTAGTTATTAATTAAGTAATTGATTATTAGTTTTTTGTATTAACTCATAACTCATAATTCATAATTCATAACTCATAACTCATAACTCATAATTCATAACTCATAACTCATAACTCATAATTCATAACTCATAATTCATAACTCATAACTCATAACTCATAACTCATATTCATAACTACTTAAACTCTATTATTTAACCTTTAAATTATTTAACAAATCATGAAATTATTTCGCTTTGGTGAAGTAGGTAAAGAAAAAACAGGTGTGATTATGCCTGATGGACTGAAAATAGATGTAAGTGCTTTTGGAGAGGACTATTCAGAAGAATTTTTGGCAAGTAATGGCATCAATCGCCTTAAAAACTGGCTTCAAGCTAATTTTGCTAAGTGTCCTATTGTGCCTTCGGAAGCGCGTTTTGGTGTACCTTTATACAAACCAAGCAAGATAGTCTGCGTAGGTCTTAACTATCGCAAACACGCACAAGAAACGAATGCAAAAATCCCCACAGAACCTATTATTTTTTTCAAATCTACTACTGCTCTCTGTGGGGCAAATGACCCTTTGATTATTCCTAAAAATAGCCAAAAGACTGATTGGGAAGTAGAATTGGCTGTTATTATTGGCAAAAAAACCTCTTATGTGAGCGAGGCTGAAGCGATGGATTGTGTATTGGGTTATGCTTTGCACAATGATTATAGCGAGAGAGAGTTCCAAATAGAGCGCGGAGGACAGTGGGTCAAAGGAAAGAGCTGTGATACTTTTGCTCCTTTAGGTCCTTTTATTGCGACTAAAGATGAAATCGCAGACCCTAATAATCTCAAATTGTGGCTTAAAGTCAATGAGAAAATGGTGCAAAATAGTAATACTTCAGATATGATTTTTTATGTTCCTTTCTTAGTCAGTTACATCAGCCAATTTATGACTTTGTTACCAGGGGACATTATTTCTACGGGTACGCCTGAAGGGGTAGGTTTAGGCATGAATCCGCCTACTTATCTCAAAGCAGGAGATGCGGTAGAGTTAGGCATAGAGGGACTTGGCACATCTAAGCAGTTAGCAAAGGCATATCAATAAGTATGAGCAATTTTTGATGAATTATGAAAATAAAAAAGGTAATATTACATGAAAATAGTAACATTACCTTTTTTATTATATAACTAACCGCTTAAAGTGTATTTTTATCAAAGCTCATGCCGCTACTTAACACCCTGTTTAGCCTCCTATCTGTTAATGCTTTTGTATCCTCATAGCTAATCATTTTTTGGATTACACTACGCTCATCTATGTTTTTTATATCATCCAATGAATTCAAACCCAATTCATTAGCGACTTCTTCTATTGCATTTTTGAATAAAGCACTCATCTTGCGTACCCACATGACTATGGTCAAATCTACCATAGCAGTTACTCCCATTTCAGAGTTGATGATAGAATGTAAAGGAACATCTCTATATGTTTCGCCATTTATCTCTAAGTCAATCAAGCTATTAATAGCAGGGTTCATATAGACATACATGATATACTCTATTTGGGTAGAAACAACATTCATGTCCGAACCTGCCGCAATAAAAGCGAGCGTAAGTTGCTTATTTTGCATGATATACATCCAAGCCGCATCCCCTGAGAGCATTCTGCGTTCTTCTGTATCTAAGACAGACACCACAGCTCTTGGAGTGCCTTCTTCTACATCTATGCCATATTTGCTAAATCTTTCATAAAAAGTATCAGGATACTTGATTTTCAAAAGTAGCATAAAATCGTTTAGACTACCACCCAAACCTCCAGAAAATTGAATAAAACCGTATGAAAATATGCCTTTGTCATAACTATTGACCGCATCAAAACAGCCTTCTTCTGCATAGACAAATTGCAGAGCCTTTGCTAAGGTTGCAGAAATAGCTACATTAGGAAGTGTACCTTCTTGGATATGTTTGGGCATAAATGTTCCTGTATATACAATTCCTTCTAAGTAGGTCGCATAAGGACTTGGGACAGTATCTCTAAACATAATAGTAGCTATATCTCCATTGGGTTTTGGAAAGGTGGCTGTATATTCGTTATACCCCAATTTTTCTTCTTCCCCTATTTGAAATACTTGACGGGCGTGCGAAATATTTTCAATTGTATGATTTTCAATGACCATAATATGATTGATTACAAATTTAAAGAATAATAAATTAGAAATAATAAAATACGCTAAACAGCCCTATTTTGCAAAGCTATACCCACCATTAATAATGCTGTTTATTCTGTCTGTAATGCGCTTATCATTGCGAGCCTGTCCGATTGCAACTACCTGCTGGAGGATTCTCTGGTCGCTAAGTCCTTGTACCTGTGCTAAAGAGGCTCCTGGGGCAAGTTTGTCAATTGCTTCTTTGAATAACCTACTTGCGCCGCCTGCACCCATATTGATAGTTCTATCTATCAGAGCTATATTTCCTGCTTCTGACCTCAAAATAGAACTTGCTGGTACTCTCCCTAACGCACCCAAATCCAAAGGCATTTTTAGTGCGGGAAACACATAACCTACCGCCGCTTGTTCTATTTGGATTGCCATACAAATAGGACTATTGCCCGCAGCGATAAAGGTAGTAGTCAATTGTTTATTTCTCATGACATACATCCAAGCGTCATCTCCCCCAACTTGAGAGCCATTTTCTGTCCATATTCTTACATCAGGGCGCGGAGAGCCAGCTACTACATCTATGCCATATTGCCCAAAAAGTTGGTGGAACATTTGAGGCTGTTTGGTCTTAAAAAGCATCATCATATTGGGTAACTGTCCCGCAGAAACAGAACCTCCAGCAAACTGAATAAAGCCAAAGGAAAAAATAGCTTTATCATAGCTATTAATCCCATCAAACTTGGCTTCATGCGAAGAAACCAAACGCAAAGCCTTAGTCAGAGTCGCATTAAGCCCAGCCGCCGCAAATGCTTGAGGAGGAAGTCTATCAATACTTGCCGTAGGGGTGCCAGCATAAGAAATACCTTCTTTGTAAACGGTAAAAGAACTGGGTACATTATCTCTAAAAGTAGCAGTACCTACCCCACCCGTAGGGCGTGGATAGGAAATATCATATCGGTTACGAGTGCCTTCGTTTGCCACACTGACTCTAAATACTTGGCGGGCATTCAAAAAAGCCTGCACATTGCTCATATAATATCAAAGGTTTAAAGTTTAAATATCTTTTTTTTTATTTACAAAAATCTGTATTAGTGTAAATTACATTACATTTTTTTGAAAGTTAGTAATTCATTCAATATCTGCAAAATATTTATTCATTTTTTTGAAGTAAAATATTTTCAAACCTTTGCTTGTTCCATAGATTTTTACGAGTATTGTTTCTGCAAATCTATCCACCTTATTTGTATAGATATTTGTTTTTAGATAATGATAATCAACTTATTAAAATATGCCAACAACTAAAGTAAATGGTGTAAATATACACTATGAAATTATCGGGCAAGGAAAACAAGCCATTGTATTCTCTCATGGATTGTTATGGAGTGGAGAAATGTTTAGCGCACAAGTTGCGTACTTCAAAAAAAATTACACCTGTGTCATTTATGACCATAGAGGTCAAGGCAGAAGTGAAGTTACCGAAGATGGCTATGATATGGACAATATCACTCAAGATGCAATAGCACTGATAGAAAGCCTCCAACTTGCTCCCTGCCACTTTGTAGGTCTATCTATGGGTGGGTTTGTAGGAATGAGGATAGGTGCGCGTCGCCCAGATTTGCTAAAAAGTTTGACGCTCTTAGAAACCTCCGCAGACCCAGAACCAAATAAACTCAAATACAACATTATGACTTTGATATTCAAAGTTTTTGGTATTAAAGCCTTGAGTAAAAAAATCATGCAAATTATGTTTGGCAAGACTTTTCTGAATGACCCCAAACGTTCCTTACTCCGCCAAGAATGGCAAAAACGCTTAGAATCCAATGCCAAAACTATTACCAAAGCGGTAAGAGGAGTCATAGATAGGAACTCAGTCATTGATGAGATTCAGAAGATTACTTTACCTACTCTGGTCTTAGTAGGTGATGAAGACCTCGCTACTGTACCAGAAAAAGCGAAAAGGATTCACCAACAAATTAGTAGTTCTCAATTGATTATTATCAAAAATGCGGGACATTCTTCTTGTATAGAGGAGGCTGATGTAGTCAATAAAAGTATAGAAAACTTCTTAGCAAATATCTGAAAAAGAAAATTTTAAGCAGTTGTACGCATCAAATTATATTTTTAGTAAGTTATCATCTGTAATACCCATGAAAATCTTATTTTTGTTTTGGTTAGGGTATAAAAAAATTCACGGTGCAAAGCCGTCTGCCCGCACCGTGTTTTTTCAACCAGCTATGAAAAGAATATTTAAGGCAAAACCCTAAACATTTACTATCTTTTCTTTTTCAGTGATTTATAACATAATCAAAGATATATCAAATTTGTAAATATTGAAAAACAAATACATTTGCCTAAATCAGTCTATTAGATTATAGAGAATTTATCGTTAGTTTTGTTGAATTACTTTAAAATTATAATAAAATGACATTGAGGAATTATTGGACAATCCACGAAGACCAATGGGGTACGCAATTGATTAT
>JALOMS010000279.1 GCA_025455345.1 Thermoflexibacter sp.
TCCTTGTTGCATTTTGTCCATTTCAATAATCGTTTTAGGATGCGCTATGGCATATCCCAAACGCAAACCTGCCATGCCATAAACTTTGGAGAAAGTGCGCCCAACAATGATATTTGGATTATTGGCTACCAAGCCCGCCATAGTAGGACGGTCAGGCAAGAACTCTATATAGGCTTCGTCAATGAATACTACTGTTTTTTTACTGGCTTCTATACAAAAGTTTTTTAATTCCTCAGAATTAACGATTGTGCCTGTGGGATTATTAGGATTGCAGACTTGTAGCAATTTGGTCTTGCGATTAATCTTGCCAAGCATAGTATTTAGGTCATGCTTTTTATCTTGGGTGAGAGGAACATTAACGACTTCTACACCTAAGTTTTTGGCATATTCTCCTAATAACCAAAAAGTTGGGAATGCAAAAATCATATTTCCTTTATCGCGCCCATAGTACCCTCCCAAAATTCCTAAAATCTCGCTTGAGCCTGCGGATAGTAAAATATGCTCCTTGCTAAGCCCTTCGCGTTCGGCTAATTTTTGCTTAAATTTATCCCTGTCGTTGCTTACAAAACCATAGCGATTCCCGCCTACAATTGCTTCATTAAGAGCTTTTTGTGCCATAGGAGAAACACCGTAAGGATTTTCATTGGCATTGAGCAAGATAAGACGATTGTTAGCTTCCAAAATCTCAGGACGCTGTCTGCTCGTAAAGCTGGTAGCGTTGGCAAAAATCTCAGGCGCGGTAGTAATACTTGCCGCTAATACAGCAAAATGTTTGAGAAAACTTTTTCTTGTAACTTTTTCCATAGTAATGAGCTAATTAGGTAATAGATTCTATCTGTCAGACTAAGCTAAAATGATTTTGGTATTGAAGTTTAATAATAGACCACAGTAATTTCATTGACTACATTCAAGGCACTAAAGCGGATTTGTACATACCTTGCTTTTTTATTTTTACCACACTGCTCGCCTTCTTCTAAGTAGTAGCGATAAAACTTTTGGTTGCGTTCTGCTAACAGTGAATAATCAGCCTTGCCCAATATTTTTACGATTTCTATCTCACTAAGCCCTTCTAATTGCGGTTTGACTTTTTTTTCAAAATCATTTAATAGGCTTGCTCTTGTACTGTTACAGCCTTTTTTGTCCTTTTTCCATGCTTCTAAATCAAAACCTTGGACATCAGGGCTGTTTTGCATACATGAAATTAACAAGAATAAAACAAAAAGATAAAAAACACACTTAATATTTTTCATTGGAAATGTGAATTGATAAATCAAGAAATTTAATTGATGACAAAATAAGGATTAAACACTTTTAATCGCACAAATGAATTATTTTTTTGATTATAAAAATAGACAAAGTATCTCTTAATAGAAAAACCTTAATATTTATGAAAAACGTCAAAACAATTACTTTTTACCTTGTTCTCTTTTATTGTCTTTGCACGAACACCATATTTGCCCAGAACGTGCCAACTTGGAATATAGAATACAAGGAAGATATTTTTTCCAAAGATGCGCTATTGGATTTGAGATACTTAAATGAAACCACAGCAGGCGAAAATGGATTTATTAAACTCGCAGATGATGGAAAAAGTTTTCTCACTGGCAATGGCAAACCTATACGTTTTTGGGCAGTAGGTGGGGGAGATTCTGGGAAAAGAATGAATCCCGCCCAATTGGCAAATTATGCTCGCTTTTTAGCCAAGATTGGAGTAAATATGATACGCTATCATGGAGCTATTTTTTCTAAAAAGCAAGGTTCGGAAGTCGCAGAGGTAGATATGGAAGAGATAGATGCGATTTGGAAGGTCGTTGCCGCCATGAAAAAAGAAGGAATTTACACTGTTATCAGCCCTTATTGGGCGGGTTTTGCGACTAATGTTCCTGAAAATTGGGGCTTAGGGCAGTACAAAGGAAATACGCAACCTTGGGCATTGATGTATTTTAATGAAAAATTTAAAACAGCCTACAAAAAATGGGTAGAAGTCTTGTACACACAACCCAATCCCTATACCAATATCCCCTTGAAAGACGAACCCGCAGTTGCCATCATACAAATCAAAAATGAGGATAGTTTACTTTTTTGGACAATACAAGGCGTTAAAAGCGACTTGAAGGAACTCATAGAAAAGAAATTTTATGATTGGGCTATCGCCAAATACGGCAATGAGCAAGCAATCACAACCGCATGGGGCGGAGCTACTACCCCTGCGGATAACCTTGCAGGAAAAACTTTGGGCATCTATCTCATCTATGATGCTACTATTCCTCAATCTGGAGGCAAGGCAAAGAGAGTCAGCGATATGGTACAATTCTTATCAGAACATCAAAGAAACTTTTATGCAGAAATAGTTGCTCACTATAAAAAAATTGGGTGCAAACAGCTCACTAATGCCATGAACTGGAAAACAGCAAGCAATGTATATTTGAATGATGCGGAGCGTTGGACTAATGAGGTTACAGACGTAATGGCGGTCAATCGCTACTATGACCCTCAACATACAGGAGAAAACAATGGGTGGCGTATAGACCCTGGGCATAAATATGTAGGTAGTTCCATTCTTTTCAAGCCAGAGCAGTTCCCTATTAATATCAAACAATCTTTCAATAAGCCTTTCATGGTTACGGAAAGTGCGTGGAACTTGCCTCACAAATACCAATCAGAAGCACCTTTCCTTATTTCTTCCTATATGTCCCTTACAGGTATAGATGGTTATTTCTGGTTTGCTCCTTCCTCTTCGGGCATAGACCCTTTCCCTTACTTCGACTTTACCAATATTGATGGACAAAAAGCCATGTATCGTTGGACGGTCTCCACTCCAGGGCAGGTTTCTATGTTCCCCGCCAATGCCTTATTATACCGAAAAGGATACATATCAGAAGGCAGTACGATAGTTTTAGAAGAAAGAAAATTGACTTCTATCTGGGAAAGAAAAATACCTATCATTGCCGAAGAGAATAGCTTTGACCCCAATAGAGATAGTTGGGATAATATGGGAAGTGCGACAGAAACGGAGATAGCCCCTATTGCTTATTTGGCAGGTGCTGTCAAAGTAAAGTATGATGCTCAAACAGATAGCAAAACCATAGCTCCCAATCTCAATCAGTTAGTGAACCTAAAAGATAAAACTGTCATTAGCAATACTAACCAACTAAAATGGGATTACAAAAAGGGCATTTGCACCATGAATGCGCCTTCTGCCCAAGGAGTTACTGGTTTTCTCAAAGCCGCTTCTCCTGTTACTCAACTTTCTGATGTAAAAATTATTTCTGACAACGAATATGCAACTGTTCAGGTGGTAGCGATGGATGAGAAGCCAATCAAAGATTCGGAAAGAATATTAATACAAGTAGGAACGATTTATCGTCCAACACGATGGAGCGAAACTCCTGATAAAGTGAGAATTGGTAATACAGACATTGATGGATTTAGAATTACCAATACAGGCGTTATGCCTTGGCAAGCACAAAACACACGAGTAACCGTAACGATTAACAATACAAATGTAAAATCAGCCCATCTACTTGATATTTATGGAGTAATAAGTAAAGAAATATTTTTAGAGAAGACTTCTAATCAAGTAAGTGTCCAATTACCCGAAAATACAATGTATATGATACTCAATACCACTGCTCCTACGATTACCGTCAATAGCATAGAAGATGGTGGAGCTGGCAATGCTCGTATCAATTTTTACCCCAATCCTACTAATAATGAGCTATTTGTAAATCTATTTTCTCAAGTTTCATCTCAAAATGCTCTCCACATATCAAGCATAGACGGCAAGTTAGTCGCAACTTATCACAATTTAGCAGTTGGCACACATCATATCTCTACACAAGTACTCGCTGAGGGCATCTATTATATTGAATTTTTAGAACAAGGCAGACCTCCTTTACGTAAAAAGCTCATTATTAAGAAGTAATAACTTAAGTAAATCAATTAAAATAGGCTTGTCTGATACTCATACTAAGAGCATCAGACGAGCCTATTTTGTGCTTTTTAAATAGGCATAAACATGATAAAATAAATAAGTAAAAAAATATATGTAAAAGTGAGTACAAAAAAATAGAATTGGGCTTATCCATAAAAGACCACTTTAAAACTATAAATTGGAAAGTAAAATTTGGAATGAAATGAAAATAGACAATTACCAAAACTATTCATTAGAAGACTTTTTAGCAGATAAGCATTTCAAAAATTGGGTAAGAGAGCCAAATACGGAACAAAATGATTTTTGGGAAAATGTACAAACAACATTTCCTGAAAAAAGAGAATTAATAGCTCAAGCCCGACTACTCATGCTTAGTTTTGTAGTACAGGAGCAAGCTGTTACAGATGAAAAGTTATATGCCTCATTTGACAAGCTACAAATAGCCAAAGAGTTTTCTCCTTCAAATCAAAAATTAGGCAAACAGGTGTTTCTTAATAAAAATGTGTATATTTATCGCATTGCAGTAAGCCTTTCTTTATTGATGATAGTAGGAGTATTAGTTTGGTACAATTATTTGAGGTTTGAGCCAATGGTCTATCAAACAAAATATGGGCAAATGCAAACGATTGTGTTACCCGATGGCTCCAAAGTTACGCTTAATGCCAATAGTCGTTTAGAAATTAATTCCAAGTGGAAAGATACAGAAAGTAGAAGGGTTAATTTGGTAGGAGAGGCATATTTTGAAGTGGAGAAAAAACGCACTACCAATCAAAAGTTTATTGTCCATACGGCTGATTTAGACGTTGTTGTACTGGGAACAAGTTTTGATGTCAATAGTCGTAATATCAAAACCCAAGTAGTCCTCAAAGAAGGTGCTATTACGCTCAAACTTCATCAGCAAAACAATAGCAATCACCAACAAGAAGTAGTCATGCAGGTAGGCGAGTTGGTAGAGTTTTCTAAGAAAGACAATAAACTGCTAAAGAAGAATGTCAATACAGAAAAGTTTTCATTGTGGAGAGAGCATAAATTGTTTTTTGAAGATACTCCCATGAAAGAAATCGCTCAATTAATTCAAGAAAATTATGGATTAAAGGTCAGTTTTGAGGAAGAAACACTGGCGAGTCGCAAGATTTCTGGCACACTGCCCAATCAAAACTTACAAATTCTTTTGAGTAGCATTGAAACAATATTTTCAGTAAAAATCACCCAACAAAATGACCAATTGATTTTTGGGAAATGAATAATACTAAAAAACTGAATTTTAATATATAAGATAAATTTAACCAAAACAAATTGTATGAAAATGAAAGACAAATTACTAATGGCAATGTGCCTCAGCGTATTTCTACTCACTCATTCAGGGAGTTATGCCCAAGAGATGACATTGGCAAGGCTTGACGGCAAGGTTTCCTCGCATACCAACGTAGTCCGTAAGCACCTGAAAGAGGTAATTCAAGACCTTAAAAAACGGTTTGATGTAGATTTTATTTATGAAAATGACGTTTTAGAGGGAAAAAAAGTAAGTTATAGCCCTCAAAAAAATGAAAACGTAGAAAATGCACTTGACAATGTACTCACTATGGTCAATCTGAAGTACAAGAAAATTGACCAAAAAGTTTATGCAATTATTCCGCAAACGATTGAAAAAAAGCAACTTAATAATGGAGAGAAGAGTATTATCTCTATTGTAGAGCAACAAGAAAAAATCTTTGCTCCAGTCCTCGAACTCAATACTACCGAAAAAAGATTTGTACTGAGCAGATGGGAAAAACGCATTTCTGGTAAAGTTATTTCCTCAGAAGACAATCTACCCTTACCTGGTGTAAGTATTCTTTTGAAAGGAAGTAGTACAGGTACAGTTACAGATGCAGAAGGAAGATACTCCATAAGTGTTCCTGACAATGGAGGAACTTTGGTATTTTCTTATGTGGGCTATGTAACCCAAGAAATTGTAGTAGGAACAAGCTCAACCATCAATGTTACCTTAGTTTCTGATATAACAGCTTTGGAACAAATAGTAGTAGTAGGTTATGGTACACAAAAGCGCGAGGCAATTACTGGTGCAATTTCTACGGTAAGTGCCAAAGAAGTAGCCGCTTTGCCTGTGCCTAATATTGCGGCGGCTCTGCAAGGTCGTGTAGCAGGTGTAAGCGTAACAAATAATGGTGCGCCTGGGGAAGGTCCTATTGTCCGTATTCGCGGGATTGGTTCTATCTCTTATGCTTCTAATCCGCTTTATGTAATAGACGGTTTCCCTACTGGTGATTTGAATAGCTTTGATACCAGAGATATAGAATCTGTAGAAGTGCTGAGAGATGCAAGTGCCGCCGCGATTTATGGCTCGAGAGCTTCCAATGGTGTAATTTTGATTACCACCAAAAAAGGCAAGCGCAATAGCAAATTGAGTGTAAACGTAGATTCTTATTGGGGTACACAATCCGCTTGGAGACAGTTGGACTTGCTCGACCGCGACCAGTACATTAGCTATGCTACTGCGCTTTTGACGAATGCCAATAACGCGCTTCCTCCCAGATTTGCCAACTTGAATCAGCCTATTTTTGCAGGTTCTGGACAGACTTTTGCCAATACCAATACTCCGCAATGCCGCAATCAGACAGCATACCGTTTCTTTGTCTGGTGGCAATGACAAATCTCGCTATTTTGCTTCTACTGGCTACTTCAAACAAGACGGTATCATGCAAGGCACAAGCTACGAAAGAGGTAACTTCCGCTTCAACTCTGACCACCAAATCAGCAATCGTATTACTTTTGGGCAAAACTTTGCAGTTGCTTATGACAGCCGTTTTGCAGAAAATAACCCTGGCGGTCGTACCCAAGTCCAAAATATGATGCGTATGACTCCTTATATTCCTGTGGAAGACCCTACCAAGTTAGGTGGTTATGGTGGT
>JALOMS010000280.1 GCA_025455345.1 Thermoflexibacter sp.
CAAGGCTTTCTCATCTATGATACTTTTTACGCGCTCCAAAATCAGCTTGAACTCCTTGCTTTCGTGGTTGGACGGGGCTACATTCCAGTTAAAATCATTGAGATAAAATACTTCGGAAATATCGCTGTACGGCACAAAAGCGATTTTTTCAGCATCAAAAGCACCTAAAAACGGAGGTGGCAAAAATTTATCAAAGGTGCGCGCCTTGCCAATGGTTAATATCAACTGTACCAAAGACTTATACACCTCTGAACTCCCTTTCTTAGCTTCTGCCCACAAAAGAGATTGAGAATTTTGACCTATTGCATCATCTTCCCTCTTCTTTGGAGAGAGGTAGGGGTGAGGCAAAGGTGTTACACAAAAGTCCAAATTGCCTATAATTCGGGTGCAGTCGTACAACCAAAAATAATCCTGTGCCAGCTTGTTTTTGAGTTCTTCTTCTCTGATGTTCCCGTATTTCATTGTTTATTTTGTATCTTTCTTTCTATACGAAGTACAGCCTTCACTTACAAAATTACATTTTCAATTTAAAATTACATTTTCAATTTGAAAATTTAACTTAACTTTTACTTTTTATATAGACAATCTATTGAGAAATACCCTTATTGTTTACTGACTGCCTATCCTCCTCAAGGTGGTTTTGGTGAAAAATACCAACAAGAGCAAAGTATATGCAAAGGAGAAAAAGAAAGAATATTGACTAAAAAAAATGCCCTTAGAAATTCTCTCTAAGGGCGTATTCTTTAGCTATTTAATTTTCTAATTTTCTTATAATTACTTAAAAATTAAATAATTAACTATATAGTCCTAATATGCAATTCTTTGAGTTGCTCGTCAGAAATTACAGCAGGAGAATCTATCATCACATCACGACCCGAATTGTTTTTAGGGAAAGCTATAAAATCTCGGATAGAATCAGCTCCTCCAAATAAAGAACAAAGCCTATCAAAGCCAAATGCAATTCCGCCGTGTGGTGGTGCGCCATACTCAAAAGCGTCCATCAAAAAGCCAAATTGTGCTTTGGCTTGCTCTTCGCTAAATCCAAGTAAGTGGAACATGGTCGCTTGTAAACTTTTGTCAAATATACGAATAGACCCTCCGCCAACTTCTACACCATTGATAACCATATCATAAGCATTTGCTCTGACCTCTCCCGGATGAGAATGTAGCAAGCTGATGTCTTCTGGCTTAGGGGAGGTAAAAGGGTGGTGCATTGCATGATAACGCCCAGATTCATCGTCCCATTCTAAAAGAGGAAAATCCAAAACCCACAGAGGCTTATACGCATTTTTATCTCTTAGCCCCAAGCGCGTACCCATTTCTAAGCGCAACTCATTTAATTGCTTGCGTGTTTTATTGGTTTCACCTGCCAATATTAAGAGCAAGTCCCCTTTTTCTGCTTTGAATACATCTATCCATTCGCTAAGCTGTTCGTGGGAATAGAATTTGTCCACAGAAGACTTGATACCATCATCTCCCAAACGAACATAAATCAATCCTTTTGCTCCAATTTGAGGTCTTTTGACAAATTCGGTAAGCTCATCTAACTGTTTTCGTGTATATTCTGCACAGCCCTTTGCATTGATACCTACAACGATTTCTGCTTCATCAAATACTTTAAAACCTTTGCCTTTGACTAAGTTCGTCAATTCCCCAAATTGCATATCAAATCTCGTATCTGGCTTATCAGAGCCATAATATTTCATGGCATCGCTATATGTCATACGCGGGAAAGTAGGAAATTCTATTCCTTTGATGGTTTTGAATAGATGTTTGACCAAACCCTCAAAAGTATTCAAAATATCTTCTTGCGTAATAAAAGACATTTCACAATCTATTTGTGTAAATTCAGGTTGGCGGTCGGCTCGCAAATCTTCATCACGAAAACATTTGACTATCTGAAAGTAACGGTCAAAACCAGACACCATGAGTAGTTGTTTGAAAGTCTGGGGAGATTGGGGGAGGGCATAAAACTCGCCTGAATTCAAACGAGAAGGCACTACAAAATCTCTTGCCCCTTCTGGGGTAGATTTGATGAGTACGGGAGTTTCTACTTCCAAAAAGCCCATACTGTCCATATAATCTCTGGTTGCTTTTGCCATGCGATGCCTCAACTCTAAATTTTGACGAACACTTGGTCTTCGCAGGTCTAAGTATCTATATTTCATTCTCAAATCATCTCCTCCATCTGTTTCGTCTTCTATGATAAAAGGAGGGACTTTGGCTGGGTTCAAGATTTCCAACTCACCAACTCGTATTTCAATATCCCCTGTATCAATTTTAGCATTTTTCGAGAGTCTTTCTATGACTGTTCCAGTAACTTTGACAACAAACTCACGACCCAACTGCCTTGCGGTCAGCACGATTTGGGCAGAGCTTGAGTTCTCTTCTATCATCAATTGCGTAATACCATACCTATCTCTTAAATCTATCCAAATCAGACTGCCTTTATCTCTAATTCTTTGTACCCAACCACACAAAGTAACTGTTTTATTGATGTCTTGTAAGCGAAGCTCTCCACAAGTATGTGTTCTTAACATATATTTTAAAGTTTAATATTCTATTTTTTTTACAAAGATTGCAAAGGTAAGCGTTTTTTGATATTTATCAAAAATTGTTTTATGCTTTGCTACGTTTCATTTCTCAATACTTCTAAAGGTGGATTGTTCACTACGCTCCTTACATTGAGCAGACCTATGGTAATTGTGAGGCTTGTAATCAATACAAAAACAAATACAGAAGGCAATATATCAAAAGTAAAAGCAACTTCAAAGGCAAAATATGCCAAAGCCCAGCTCGCTCCTAAGGCTAAGATGATGCCTGATAGAGAAGCCAAACTCCCCAAGAAAAAGTATTCTAATAAATTGATAAGTAGCACTTGTTTTCTGCTTGCTCCTAAAGTTCTGAGTAGTACGCTTTCTTGCATACGTTGGTAACGACTGATAATCACCGACCCTACCAATACGAGCAGACCTGTTAGGATACTAAAAAATGCCATAAATTGGATAGCAAAAGAAACCTTGTCCAAGACCTCATCTAATGTTTTGAGTATCAAGTCCAAATCTACTATTGACACATTAGGGAATCTTTGTACTAATGTTTGTTGGAAGAGCGCGGACTGCTCACTTGAATTGACCTTGGTAACAAGAATATGGAATTGAGGTGCTTTTTCTAATACACCAGTAGGAAATACGACTAAAAAATTGGATTGGATTCTATTAAAATCTACTTTTCGCAAATGCCCAACAATGGTTGGCATTTTTACCCCTTGTACATCAAAAACTAATCTGTCCCCCAATTTTACCTTCATATTTTTAGCAAAGTTTTCATCAAAAGACACAAAAATTGTATCTGAAGGTGATTTGATAGGGCGATTCCAACTGCCTGCGATTGCTGTCTCTGAGTCAGTCAAGGTATCGCGATAAGTAACTCTATACTCTCTATCCGTTGCCCATTTAGGTGTTCTGTTTTCTTTGGGTGTAATCGTATCATTTTTAATCTGATAGGCTGTTTTTCCGTTGATTTCTACAAGACGCATAGTTACCAAAGGAACATCTTGGATAATAGGCATATCAAAAGAATTGACCATGTTTTTCAAAGAGTCTTTTTGGAAAGTCTGTATGTCAAATAATACCATATTAGGTTGATTGGCTCTTGCCGAAAAAGAAACTTGGCTCAGTAGCAGGCTTTGGATAAAATACAATGTTGTAATCAAAGCCGTACCTAAGCCAATAGAAAGCACAAGAATAAGTGTTTGATTATTAGGTCTGTATAGATTAGCCAAACTCTGCCGCCACAGATAATTCCAAGAAGTAGGAAAAAATTTACGCACACTCCAAATAATGAATTGGGCAAAAGCTGTTAGCAGTAGAAAAGCCCCAGCCAATCCTAAAGTGAAGTACAAGGATTGTATCCACCCATTGATTTGTAAGCGGGCAAAACCGTAAATAAAAAAAGTAATGAGAAGGTAAGTAAACCACCTCCAAATATCTCTATTAATAGGCGTTTCCTCAAAAGAAGACCGCAAAGTCCGTAAGGGGGAAATATTGCGAATAGAAAGCAAGGGTATCAATGCAAACAAAACGGCAATCAACATTCCTATCAAAACTCCCTGAAGAATAGCCGACCAAGAAATTTGATAATTGACCTCGATAGGGAGAAAATCTTTGAAAACCACAGGCATCACTATCTGTACCAAACTCCCTAATACTGCGCCAATTACCGAACCTATCAAGCCCATGCCTGCTATCTGAAGGAGATATATCACAAATGCCTCTCGCCCTTTGACCCCTAAGCACCGCAAAATAGCAACAATGGCTATTTTTTCCTTAATATAAATATGCACTGCACTTGCCACCCCCACACAGCCCAAAAGTAAGGCAACAAAACCCACCAAATTCAAAAAATCATTTAAGTTTTCAAAAGCCCTACCCGTATTTTGTTTTCGGGTTTCTACCGTATCATAGTTAAGTTTCAAATCTTCCAATTGCTTCTTATACTTTTCTACAATTGTTTTAGTATCTGTACCTTGCTCAAATGCAAAGTAAAATACATAATTGATACGACTGCCTTTTTTTATCAATCCTGTTTGTTCCAAATAGCTAAAAGGAATATACACAGGAGGAGCTACAGTAGCGACTATGCCTGACTGACCTGGTACTCTTTGCAAATCGCCTTCGATAAGAAAAGTAAGATTACCAACTTTGACAGAATCGCCTATTTTGGCATTAAATTGGAGCAGTAAAGTGTTATCAACCAATGCGTGTTGTGCGTTTTTGAAAGTTCGTCCAGCTTGCTCAGGCACGGTAACAATTTGCCCATAAAAAGGAAAATCTCCTTCTAAACCTCTGATTTGGACAAGACGAGTACCATTACTTTTAGGAAAATATACCATAGAAGCAAAATTACTTTCTTTGGCTTTTTTGATAGCGTTTTGCCCTATCGAGTCTATGAGCAACTTCGCACTATCCGAGATAGGCTGATTACTCCTAATGACCAAATCTGCGCCGAGTAACTCTTTGGCTTGACTATCAATATCTTTTTGAATATTTGAACTAAACGAATTGATAGCTACCAAAGCGGCAATACCCAAAATAATAGAGGAAGTAAATAAGAACAAACGAGAGCGACTTTTGCGACTATCACGAACTGCCATACGCCACAGCCATGACCAGCTTATTTTGCGATTGGGAACAATTTGCACAGTTTTTTCGTAAATATTTTTAAAAAATTTTATCTTTATGCAAAGATAATAGAAATTAGTAATGAGGCGTTATCAATAAAGAAATTAAGTATTAAAATAAATGATAAAATGAAAAATAGCTTGCTTTTAATGACTTTCTTATTTGTACTTGCCGCTTGTGGGAAATCTCCTTCGATTGGAAGATACTATACGCAAAACAATATGTTAGAAGTAGCTCCCCTTGCCAATGAAAGATTTTCTTTCCAAATACTTTCTACTGCCTCTCGACAGACCAAATACGTCAGTGGAAAGGCGATATATATTAATGACAATCAGTATTTTTATGAGGGAGAAAAACAAGACTTGCTTTTCGAGTTTGAGGATAATTATGTGAAAGTAACCCAGATAGACAATGAAAAAGCAACAAACTATAAACATTTTGAGGGTACTTATTTGTTTATCAATCCCGCCAAACTCCACGAACCTATGGAGAACATCATGAGAACTAATTTTAAAAAATAAGTCAATATATATATTTTGAGTAAAAAAAATAAGTGTTTTGTTTTTGAATAAATAAAAAAAATATTACTTTTGGATACATCATTAATTCACAATTTACGTTTTTATTTATAAATTATTATTCAATCCTAACCCAAAATTATAGTACATGAGAGTATAAAAAATTAATTTCCCCATATCGTTCGGCAGGAAGTGGAGTAGCAGGGCGTTATGAACTAATGTAAGAACTACATTAGATAGCCAAAAGGTAAAAGTTTTTCTTGAAACTGTCTTACCTTCATATAAAAGCAAATGGTTTTTCTGATTTTTTAGCGCAAGTGATGAGTTGTCCAAACCCATGATGAGCCTTGAAGTTAGTGATAAATCAAAAATATATAACGATTCTAAATCGTTCTAAATTTAAAGAAAATCTTAATTAAAATCTTTAAAAATTTTAAGATTCAAATTTCTTTAAACCTCAATAAAGTATTCTTCTAATACTAAGTGTTTTGAGAATTAAATTTGTTTGAAAAATGGCACTTAAAAATTTTAAACCCAATAATAAGTCAAAAAAGAACGGGAAGTTCAAAGGACAAGAAGATGAGGGATTTCCAAAAATGAAAACCCCAAGCAAAGGATTAAAAGGAAAATTCGACAAAAATAAATGGCAGGATTATGTTTCAGAAGAAGATGATGAAGAATAGTAACCTGCAAAATAATTAAAAGAAGCTGTCTTTGGGACAGCTTCTTTTTTACTTTCGCTTATTTACAAACCCTTGTAAAAAATAATAGCCCCCAATAGTTAGGGAGATATACCCTTTTCATACGAGTAGAAGACCGATTGATATAGATTTTGTAATTATCCAAGAATTATTATATTCATTTGTTCTTGTAATCACTTTATAACTTTAATTTTTGAACAAGATGGAAACCCAAAATACAACAGTTTTGGTAATAGATGATAGCGTAATGGATAGTTTTATCATAAAGAAACTCTTACTTTTAAAACATCCAAATATTACCACGCTTACTTTTGAGAATGTTGCTCGTGCAATTGATTTTGTGAAATATATAGATTTCAAATCAATGATTGACACACAAAGATTTGTTATACTTTTGGATTTGCATATACCTCCAGAATGGACATGGAACTTTTTAGAGTTTTTTGAGCAATTGCCTTTAGACCAACAAAGTATGTACGATATTTATCTAACCTCTTCTTCTTTGGATACTGACTTGGTCAAAAAAATAATGAAAAGATACAATATTATCAAAAACTTTATTCTCAAGCCTTTC
>JALOMS010000281.1 GCA_025455345.1 Thermoflexibacter sp.
TATTGGGCTTATCTGTTTGAAATAGGCAAATACAGATATTTTACACTTTGAAATACTCCTCAAAAGTTTGCTCCATGTCATCTGTTACCCCCCAACCAAAATTATGTGTTTTATCTATCATTTCCTCACACTGAGCCTTATACTTTTCTTGCAAGTTATGCTTGACAATCAGCTTACAAGCCTCCTCATAAGCACGGCAGAGCGTATCATAAAAAGGCATATCTATATCTCCATAGGCATTGGTAAATGCGAGCATCATTTCTACCCTGTAAAGTATGAGGTCTATCACATCTTCCACATTCTTAGCTACTTTCTTAAACTTACTGACTATTTTGCGGGCTTCACTGCTTCTTGCCTTCCCATCACCTCTCTTTGGAAAATACTCTTTTTGCAACTTTGCTTTGTATTCCGCCAAAATTTCGGAAGAATCCGCCAAAGCAGATTCGTAATATTCCCTTACTTGGTCAAACCTGCTGAATAGCATTAATATTTCTCTGTAAACGCCTGCGGGACCCAGCGATTGCAGGTGCTTCTCAAATTGGGATTTGGTAAGTTTTGTGGGCATGGGTTAAGTGGTTTTTTGGTTATTTATCTGTACTTTTCTAATTCTTCTACTAACTCAAAAACCTTAGTAGAAGATTCCTCTTTGGCACGATTGGCATGGGCAAGATTCTCGTAAATTCTTCTTGCTCTCTGAATAGCAACATCTTGTATTGTATATTTTTTCCCTATTTTTTTGTCTTCTCCAATAATCTCTTGGAATTTGTCAAAAATTTCAGGAGTTACTATTTTACTGTTTTTATCATATTCCAAGCCAAACTTTTTCAAGTAAGCGTTGATTTTGTCATAGTATAAATCTCGGTGCATTGCTCCTCCTTGATGGTCTTCCAAATGCAAGAGTAGCCAATACTCAAATGCCTGATTGGAATAAGCAATGCCGAGACCTAAGCTGTTAGCTTTTTGGATAGCATTATTGAAATCTTCTGCATTAAAATCATCTTTGTCAAACACACACCAAACTTGGTCATAATCACTCTCTTGACTTAATTGTTTTGCTCTTTCTACCAAAGAAAGCGTATTGTATCCTTCACCCACTGCTTTAATAGTTGCGTTAGAAAGTTTGAACTGATTGAAATAAGAAGTTTCTGTATTTTTCCCTTCACAAACTATCAATATCTTTTGTTTTTCAACTCTTTGAGGTGCTGGTCTTGCTAAGTTAGTCGCTTGCCTTCTTCGTTGCCTCGCCTCTTGTCTTTTGGCTTTTTCTTCTGCCTGTTTATTTTTTCTTCTCATAAGACAAGATGAAATTTAGAGGTTAAACAACTTATCAAAATCTCCCAGATACGGAATTGCGCCATATTTGCCTTCCATATAGTTCTTTTCAAAATTGTCATCTTTGCGAACCTTATCTGTCTTAAAGTCTGCCAAAGAGTAAAGCGTAGCCGCACCATAGCGGTCTTTTTCAGTAAACCAAATCTGGTCTCTGCGAAATAAACCACAGCTTAACAGATTGGTATCGTGTGTGTTAAAAATCAGTTGAGCATTTCGAGGATTTTTTTCTTTCGAGTTAAAAATCTCTACAATTTTATAGACTAAGTTAGGGTGAAGTTTTGCATCTAATTCGTCAATGATAAGGACTTCCCCTTGTTTTAATGTTTCCAAAATTGGTGCAGACAAGGCAAAGTATTTTTGCGTTCCTGACGATTCATCATCCATAGAAAATTGCTCCATACCAATATGCTGATTTTGAGAATTATATTTCTTGTGGAAAGTAAAAGTATCTCCAAAAATTTTAGCTTTATTCTCTTGGATTTCTTTTTCTAACTTTTCTTTTAATGCTTTGGGCAAGTTTTCAGGCAAATCATCAATAGAAACAAGTTGCGGTTCAAGATTCTCAATCCCCAAATCTGCACTTTTGAGTAAATTGATGATTTGATGTTTAACGATTTTATCATTTAATTTATGTGTAGAATAACCTAAATAACCTTGTTCTTGCAAGCCAGAAAGCAGGTTGAAATTGTTATTAAACCATTCAAAAACTTTTTTAGCGATTTTTTCATTCTCTGCATCTGCTTTGGTAAGTAACAAAGTATTAGGTTTAATCCTGTCCTTGTCAATTAAATCCTGCACCTTAAACTTAGTTGGGTGAATCTCAAAATCTTGTCCTTCTCTATAAAAAAGTTCTACTTCTTTGGTTTTGGGTCGTTGATAAAGCCACTCTGCCATCACTTTTTCTTTTGTAACTTCAAAACCATAGCGATACATTTCTTTTTGATGAATAAAGATAATTTCAAAAACAGAAGATGATTTTTCTTTTTCACTATTTAAGCGAAAAGGCTCAACAGGGATTTTGTCTTTACTTTGAGAGTTGGCAGATTCCAAAATAAAAGTCCGCATAAAACCAAGAGCCTCCACTAACTTTGTTTTCCCACTTGCATTTGCGCCATAAATGACCGCACTTTTGAGCAAATACAAATCAAATTGAGGTACATGAAATACATTGTCCTCAAAGCGAGTGGACTTATCATGATTGGCAATGAGGCTTAGTTTAGCCTCTTCCGCAAAGGTCTTGTAATTTTTGACAGAGAATTGGATTAACATAATTTGCTTATTTGCGTATTTATTGTAAATAAAAGAATTATTTTTATAAAATATGTAAAATAGAATTAATTTTTGAAATTATTGAGCAAAAAATGCAATTATTTTTCAAATTGGGCTTTGGTGAGTTTTGTGGGCATGGTATTTTGTGTTTTTCGCAAAAATAAAATTATATCAAAATCACTTGTGTCAGATAAAAGTATCTGACATTACTGAAAATTTAATTTTGTTTTTCTTCTTTTATTAGTTCGCCTCTTTCATTAAAAGTTTTCCAAACCCCTGTAGGTTTGCCACTCTCATCATAATAGTTTAGGAAATGTATCTTCCCAGAAGTTGAGTAATAAATTATTACTTCTCCTACTACTATCCCTTGTTTATACTGCTTTTTTTCATAAGGCATTCCTGTATCAAAGAAACTCTCATAAAGTCCATGATATTTGCCTTGATTGTACTTCGCTTTCAGAGTCAATATATTTTTTTTATTATATTCTTCATAAATACCTTCTTCTATATTTTCTTGATAATGACAAATTACTCTTGCTTTCCCGTCCCCGAAAGCCTGAATATATCTCCCATGTAATAAACCATTTTTGAACTCTGCGTAAGAAATTGTATCTCTTTTATATGTTTTCAACCAAATTCCTTCTTGAATGCCATTGATAAGATTTCCTGTCATTTTGTAACGCTTCTTTTTAAAAACACTTTTACCTGTTTCATGAGAGTAGTTTACAAATACTTTTTGAGTAATACTTTGGCTCACTTTTTTTGTTTTCTGAGAATATTCAAGTACAAATTTTTTCCTTTTGTTAAATATTGAGGCTTCTTTTTCAGTGTACTTGATGGATTTGGAACATAAACTTACATAATTGATATCTCCTGTCGCAAAAATTAACCATGTATCTCCTATTTCAAGATTAAGACCACAGGCTGCCTCTCCTTTATTTGTCGTTACTTCTAACGTATCTTGCATATTTTGAGGTTTTATTTTTTTAGTAACTATAAAGAATGCAGAAATCATATTTAAAGCCTGATTCTTGGGAGAGTTTATTTCTACCTTAACAACTTTACCTTCAAATATTTTATCAGCAAAAAAATAATCTTGTAAGGAAATGTTAATAAAACCATCACAACTACAAGCAAAGGAAGAAGTAGTTGAAATAAATAAAAAAGATAAATAAAATATTATTGTCTTTTTCATCTTTTAGTAGTTAAATATTGGATTAAAAATATCTTATTTTATTAAAACCAAGTAAACCACCACAAAAAGAAAGTTTGCTTGTTTCAAATAAGTAGCATACCCTTCAGGGTGTGCAAGTGCATAAGAATCAATAGAACACCCTAAAGCGTATGTTACTATCAACTCACCAAGCATAATAAGTAAACGCCCACTTTTCCCAATCGTCTATCAAGCCCGCTTTGACAGGGTTCATCAGAATATAATTGATGATATTTTGCTCCTCTTGTTTATTCCTTACAATATGGTCGTAGCTTTCTTTCTGCCAAAAAGAGCCTTTACGATTCAGAACTTGATTACAAAGAAAACCTGAACCCCCTTTAATCAGTTGCATGGTTTTACTCATGTCTGTTTCCGCATAATAATTGGTGTCAAATAGCAAATGCACATGGTTTGACATGATACAAAAAGCTATCAAATCATAGAGCCTATTATCATATTCTTTCATTTTATCTGCCACAATTTGAGCAACTTCTGGTTGTCTTAAAAAATCATTATCAGTGCTATACGTTTCCAATGCCTTGTCATAACGTGCAAAGAAACGTTTTTCTTCTTTGTAAATTTCATCTTCTTTTTGAGCAGAAGTAAGGTGAATATTTTGACTAATCTCCCTGATTTTAAAATCTTTATCCTCTTTCATCTTTTCCAAAACGCCTAATGGTAGCGAACCTTTTAAGCGGAAAGTAATGAAAAAAGTTACTCCTATGGGATAAATATGAGGTAGGTTACGGCGATAAACAGGAAAATCCATGTAACTAAGATTTTGATTTTGTTGATTTTAATTAGAAATAATCATGCTAAAACATAAACCACAAGTAGCTTATGCTTCAGCATGAGATTCAGTACCTTACGCTTCAGCGTGAGAAGTACAAATTTATTGAAATTCACACGCTAAAGCATATGTTACCATCTGCACACACTGAAGCGTATGCTACTCCACCACTACCATCCCTGCCCCGTTATAAGAGTGATATTCAGCACTATACATAGCGTCCGCGCTTACGGGCCCCATCTTGAACGTACCTCGGCTTACTGCGCGACATACGTAATAGAAACTCTTGATTTCCGTAGGGGCAGCAGAAGCAAAGATATTCACGCGGTCATCGCGGAAGTCGAAGTGTTCGGCTACGGCGGCATTGGTAATCCAGCTTACGCCTACGCCTCCCAAGCGCGGGTTGTCTATCTCCAAGCCTGCGGGTAACATATCGGTAATCACTACGTTAGGCACAAAACCGCCTGTGCTTTGCAGGGTAATTTTCACCACCACTAACTCGTTTTGTTTGAAGTTTGTACTGCTAAACTTGTTGCCGTTGCGGTCGTAAAACTCCTTGCGAACTTTGAGGAAACTGTCCTCTTCTTTGTATGTGCCTGTGGTGTTTAGCCCTTCTAACTCCCAGAAATAGTAGAGATTACCACCTTGTACGTCTATTTTTACCTGCTTGCCTTCCACTTGCTTGCCGAGCGAAATTGCTTTGTTGCTTGCCTTGCCTACTTCCTTGCCGTCAGCGTAAATCGTAGCAGTGGCGTTGCTTTCGTTTGCTTTCTTTGCCAATTTGCCCAAAGCCAATAAACCAAAGGCACTTTCTTGGGTATTCAGGTAAGGTGCTTGCTTCATTTGTTGCGCCAAGTGCTTCGCCATGATACCAATTTGGTTGCTTTGTGCGTCCGTTTCTATGAGTGAGTTCAGCGCAATCGCCTCATCACGAATGTAAGAGTAGAAACTTCCCCCCAATGCCGTTACAGACCTTTCGCCTGTGAACGCTTGTGGGAGCAGTTTGCGGTACGCCGCCTGGTCGCCTGCGAGGTAGTAACTTGTCGCCAATAAATACTTGGAATCCAAGGACATGAGTTGCTGATTTGCCTTGTAATAGTTCATGGTTGCTACGTCCTGCCTTCCTGCCAATGCCAATACGTACAAGGAATAGAAAGTTTCTTTGGGCGCAATGCGCGTTGCTTTCCTTGTGTTTCCATCGTCATAATATTCATAGATTTGTGTTTCTTTGCGCTTCACCTGTCCACCTAAGTAGCTATAAATCTGATTCAAAAATTTTGTATCTACCTCAAAACCAGCTTTTCGCGCCTCAATGAGAAAATGCGCGGCATAAGCCGTTCCCCACCAGCTTGCGTAGTCGCCGCCTTGCCAATAGGAGAGTGAGCCATCATAAAGTTGCATGGTTTGGAGTTTCCTAATTGCCTCTTGCACATTGAAATAGGCGTTTTGTTTTGCCATTGCATTGCCAGATTGGGCAGGGTAAACATCATCTATCAAATCGGCAAAATAGATTTGTGGGAAGGCAGTAGAAATGGTTTGTTCCACACAGCCGTAAGGATACATCACCAAGTAATTCAAGGACTTAGCAAACTCTACCACAGGCGAGCGACTGACAATGAGCCTTCCTTTAACGGAATTTTGAATGTAATCTGCTTTCATGTCTATATTGGCAGATTTTCCAGCTTCTATCACGCCAGAGCCGCTTGTTTTGAGCAGTGAGGTACTTGGGCGCACGGTCATGTCTATTTTTTCTACAAATTTTTCACCCAAACCGCTTGCTTCCACATTGATAAGTGCCGTTCCTATCTCATTTTTTGCCTTTGCTTTAAAGAACAATTGGCGTTCATCTCCCGCAGGAATACTCACACTCTGCGAGTTATCTCCTGAAAG
>JALOMS010000282.1 GCA_025455345.1 Thermoflexibacter sp.
TGTTAATTGATTGACCATTTCAAAAACTTCTTGCATTTCCTTCCAAAACTCACTATCCTTTTCTTTGGAAAAAGGAAAAGGCTTAGGTGCAGGGAACTGCCCCACGGAATCCAATACCATTGTGCGGATAGTCCCCCAATAAGGTTCCATGGCATCTGCAAACTGTGGTGGCGTTGGTTTCCATTTGTCTGCGTCTTGTTTTACAGTATATCTCATTCCTCTAATTTGCAAGTAGTTATCTTTTTTTGAATAAGTCAATACGTAATTGCCTATTTTTTCACCAAACTCAATAGAATTTGTATAGATATCAGCAGGCAAATTTTTAAATTTTTGATAGGTATTTTTTTCAAAGTCTTCGTATTTTTCCACAGAGAAGGTAAGGCTACGAGCCACTGTCATCATTGCCTTTATAGAAGCCAAAGTAAAATTATATTTTTTTCCAGACTCAGGCTGGGGTAGATTATCGAAGTCTTTTAACTGATTAGCAAGGCTTTGGTACTGCGCCTGATTGGGAATAAAAGCCTCATAAGCGGCAATAGCCACATACACATACACCCTTGACGAAATCGGTGGTGAAAAAATATCATGGATGATTACCTCTGTCATTTTTTCAAAACCCTGATGAAAAATCTCTGGTTCATCTATGGGGCTACTCTCCTTGGGCGCACAGCTAAGCGCAAGAAAGAAAAGCAAAAGAGTTTTTTTCATATTAGACAACTTGTTTGAATAAATATGTATTCTAAGGAATTAGGCGAAATTAACGGACACCTTCAAAGTGTCAGTTAATTGACATTCAAAGTGTTATTTTTGTAATATTTTACTTTAAATTTGTTCAATTACTAAGCCTGTTAGGGCTTAAATATTGGTAGAATATAGAAATCTCCACATTTTTAAGCCTCGTAGAGGCGTAAGGTTGAACGCTATATGAGTTCATAATACTATGATTAACAACATTTCTACCAATATTTAACAGCGCAATGCAATTGACTATTGGTGTTATTTTAATTAGCAAGATATCTATTATAATTTGAGTAAACATTTTGCAAACATAGAAATATCATTTGCCAATACTTCTATATTTTTAGGACTTTTGCTTAGAGAAACTATCCGAAAAGTTAAGTTTTCATTATAAAGAGAAATTTCATAAAACACTTTAGATAATACAAAATTTCTTTACCTTTGGGTATGGCTCGAAGAATTGCTGATATACTTGCAGGTGCGCGCAAACAATATTTTGTAGGGCGAGAGAAGGAATTATTAAATTTCAAAAAGTTAATTTCTTCTACTGAATTTCCCTACTTTTTGCTTTATCTCTATGGAATGGGGGGGCAGGGAAAGACAAGTTTGGTCAAAGAGATGATAGAGCTTTGTAAGCAATATGGGTTCGTACATCTTTATTTGGATGCGCGAGATATTAATGCGAATCCTCATAGTTTTAAAGAAATACTTTATCAAATCTTGGGGTTGGAAACCAATCAAGACCTTTTCGAATTCTTTGAGCATAACCCAAACAAAGTCATTATTTTCATAGACACCTACGAAAAGTTTAGCCCTATTGACGATTGGCTAAGACAAGATTTTCTTCCATTATTGCCTGATAATGTGCTTACTGTCATTAGTGGACGCATAGCTCCCTCGGCTCGATGGTTAGCTGACTCGGCATGGCAACAACTCATGAAAACCGTAGAATTACGCAATCTTAGCCCCATAGAAAGTAAGGAATATTTGGAAAAACGTCAGATTCCTATTGCACTACATACTAAAATGATGGATTTTACCCATGGGCACCCTCTTGCGCTTTCCGTAGTGGCTGATACTTACAATCAATCTCCACAGAAGGATTTTCGTCCAGAAGAATCTCCTGACATCATTCGCACTTTATTGGAACATTTTGTTCAGAAAACACCAAGTCCCGCTCATCGCGCTACTTTAGAAATCTGTGGATTGGTACATATCACTACGGAATCTTTAATTTCAAAAGTGCTTGATTTTGAAGATGTAAGCGAATTATTTGAATGGTTACAATCGCTTTCTTTTGTCGAGAGCAATAAGTTTGGTGTATATCCACATGACCTTGCAAGAGAGGCTCTTTGTGCAGACTTGAGATGGAGAAATCCTGATTGGCATACAGAACTCCACAAAAGGATTAGACTTTATTACAAAGACCGTTTTGAAAAATCTACTGGAGAAGCACAGTTTCGGGCATTATTTGGTTTAAATTATCTACACAGAAATCACCCCTTAGTACGCCCATATTTTGATTGGCAGGAAACAGGCACTTATTGGCTTGATTTTGCCAAAAATGGAGATATGCCTTTTTTACAAATGATGACTGCAAAGAATGAGGGCGAAAATGCAGTAAAAATCTTGGACTTTTGGGCAAATAGAAATGAAGCACAAATCTGGGTGTTTCGAGACATAGAAAAAATTCCCAAAGGATATGTATTGAAAATCAATTTGAATGAAATCAATCCAGAAGAAAAAATACCAGATACTGCCGTCCAAAAAGTAATTAGGCACGCATCTAAAAACTTACATCTGCGAAAAGGTGAAATTTGTACCTTGTTTAGGTCTTGGATGGCAGAAGATACGTATCAAGCCGTTTCTAATCTTCAGAGTAGTATTTTTCTTTCTATTGTGCAATATTATCTCACTACGCCAAGTCTTGCTGTTACTATGCTTGCCTGTACTTATCCTGAATTTTGGAAAAGTGTGCTTAATTATGCTGATTTAGAATGGCTACAAGAGCTTGATTTTCAGGTAGAAAATCAAGGTAAAAAAATGAATATTGGTTGGTATCTCCACGATTGGCGCAAGACTCCTCCTGCGGCTTGGTTAGTGCTATTAGGACAGAGAGAATTAGATACTTCCGAGCAGGTGAGTGTGCAAGAAAAGCCCCAACTCCAACTGATGGTGCTAAGTGAGGAAGAGTTTTTGGACAGTATTTACAATGCGCTCAAGGATTTTTATAATTACAATAGATTGGTAGAGAATCCTTTGGCGCGCTCCAAGTTTGTTGTGAATGCTTTAGAGCCTGACGCTCCTGAAGATGAGCGAGTGAGCAAACTCAAAGAAAAGCTACAATTGGCTATCAAAAAAATAGAAATCTCACCCAGAGATGAAAAGTTTTATAGAGTGCTTTATCGCACTTTTATCAATGTAGCAGGCAGTCAAGAACAAACAGCAGATTTCTTAAATATACCTTTTAGCACCTATCGCCGCTATCTCAAGAAAGGCATACAGTTAGTTACAGAAATACTTTGGAATGAAGAAGTAGAGCGTTAAGTTTATCTATGTTTTCTCATTTCCTCTGCCACAATAAGCGAATTTTCATCTCCTCTTTTTTCCAATTCTTTAATGATATTTTCATGATTAGTGTCATCTCTATTTTGGGAAAGTTTGTACTTTGCTTGTATCTCTTCTATTTCTATTTCAAACCCTACAATGCCTCGCATTTCTCTCTCCAAATATTTTTTCGACATATTTTCTACGGAAATAGGCTTTTCAGAAGATTGTTCATACTTATCTACTAATTTTCTCAGCGAATTGAGGAGTTGTTCTCCCTCTATGATTTTGATTTTTCCATAAACATGTACAGCAATATAATTCCAAGTTGGTACGTTTTCGTGGTCATACCAAGAAGAAGAAATGTAGGTATGCGCTCCCGAAAAAATAGCTAAAACGGAGTCATTGTTTTCAAATGCCTTCCATTGAAAGTTTCCTCTCGAAATATGCCCATGCAGTACGTCTTTGCCGTTTTTATCTTGGCTAATTTCCAAAGGGATATGTGTAGCCCACAACTTTCCAGCTACTTGGTTCACCAAAATACCAAAACTATGCCGCTCGATAAATTTGCGAACCTCCTCGATGTCCTCATTTTTGTAATAGTTAGGAATATACATATAAAATTGCTAAGTTATTGATTAATAATATTTATAGTGCAACAGGCTACCAAACCTGCTGTTTCTGTACGAAGGCGATTTTTGCCTAAACTTACCTTTTGAAAACCATTTTCTAAAGCCATTACTAATTCCTCCTTGCTAAAATCCCCTTCTGGTCCTATCAATACACAGTAGTTTTGCAAAGGATTGACTATTTTAGAAAGTATTTGGGTGTTTTCATTGTCCACATAAGCAATAAATCTTTGATTTTCTCGTACTTGACTAATAAACTTTTTGAAATCCATAGGAGGATTGATTTTAGGTAGCCATGTTTGTAGGGATTGCTTTAAAGCTGTAATTGCTTTTTTTTCAACTCTTTCTATGTTAAAATGACTTCGTTCTGTGTATTGGGTAAGGACAAATGATATTTCATCTATCCCCATTTCCATACATTTTTCCACTAACCATTCTATACGTTCAGCATTTTTGGTTGGGGCGATTGCCAAATGCAAGTAAAAATCTCTATTCTTCTTTATATGCTGAAAATCAACAATTTGAATCTCGCACTTTTTAGGGTGTGCCAATATAATTTGCGTTTTTACCAAATCTCCTTTCCCATTGGTGAGGTAAATAAAATCACCTTTTACTAATCGCAAAACCTTGATACAGTGCTTAGATTCTTCTTCATCTAAGCTAAGACTGCCTTCTGTTGTTATTTCCTTTTTAAAAAATAAAAGCATGGTAATGAGGTAGTTAAAAAAATAAAAGGAAAGTAAAAGAATTTTTTTGTAAAATATGTTTTCATTTATTTAGTTTATTATCAATGACTTAAAAATTTTAATTGTATCAACATAAACAATTGTTCTTTGTATTAAAGTTTCTGATTGACTTAGTACATGTGCAAAAATAACCGCCGTAGCGACGTTCGCCCCAACCCCAGCCCTTCAGTGGAGATTTAATTTGCTTGAAAGTCGTTTTTTCAGCTACTGCTTGCATTTCCTATTTTTCTGCAAAATTATAAAAGTGTAATGAAAGCTACCTATTCATAATTGCTAATTGGGTTGCAATTATGATGATTTTAGGTAAAATATCAGCAAGATGTTTGCTACTAATTCATAACCTAAAAATAATTGGAAGTACCATTCTTTGTTTGACCAATTTGCCTCTTTGTTTGGCAGGTTTCCACGCAGGTGCATTTTTCATCAATCGTTCCGCTTCTTCATCACAGCCCGCGCCTATGCCTTTTACTACTTTGATGTCGGAAAGACTACCATCAGTATTCACTATAAACTGTATATAAACCCTGCCCTCTACTTTATTCTTTTTGGCAAGTTTGGGATATTTCAAATTTTTATTAATGTAGTCATAAAAAGATATAATACCACCATGTGGCTCTGCATTTTCCTCTGCTACTGTAAAAATATTTTCTTCAGAAGATTTGATAGAATCTACCTTTTGTAATGGTTTTTCTTTGACTTTGGGGGTGTCTAAACTGACCGTTCGGAGTTTATGTATAGTTGTCGTTATCAAATAATTTTTGGCAAATAGTGAAGAATTTGCCAATAAAAGTATGACTATCAAATACTTAAAAGGTTTCATTTTGAATGAGTTTAATTTTTGTACAAATTTATCAAACAAATCGTAGAATACCAATACCATACACTCACTTTACCACCTAAAAATAATTGGAACAAACATTCTTTGCTTAACAGGTTTGCCATTGATTTTCCCTGCCATCCACGCAGGTGCATTTTTCATCAATCGTTCCGCTTCTTCATCACAGCCCGCACCTATGCCTTTTACTACTTTGATGTCTGAAAGACTACCATCAGTATTCACTATAAATTGTATATAAACCTTGCCCTCTACTTTATTCTTTTTGGCAAGTTCAGGATAAACTAAGTTTTTGGAAATGTAGGCATTAAAACTTTCCATACCACCCACAGGTTCTGCATTCTCTTCTACTTCTACTATAGTGAATATATCATCATCTTCTTCCTCTTTTTCAGTACTTTTTTTGGGAATAACTACTGGTACTGGAGCAGTGGTTTGAACACTTTTATTGACTCGTTTTATTTTTATTATCTCTTTTGTTTTTGGTAGTAAGAGAATAGAAGTTTCAAAATCTGGATAGTCAACATCTTGCCCTTCTTTTGCAGGTAAATTTTCATACACCGCCCAGTTGATTTCTGGTTTCAAGGCAAAAGTCTGCTTGTTTTGCGAAATACCTATCATTCCTGCTGTAAACTCCATGTCTTTGGGAGGTTTTCCAAGAGGGAAAAACTTGATTTTAGCAGAGGAAATGCTTGTGGGAAACGCCCAAATTGCATAGCCTTCTTTTGCGATGGCAATGTCTTTTAAGTTTACTTTGATAAAAGGGTTTTTAATAAGGTTTTCGCTATGACGTTCCGTTTTTATATATGGAAATAATTTCCCAATCCAGCCTGTAATCAACTCTGGATTTTCTCCACAATTTCTGTCGGTTTTCAATCTGTACTTATAGATATTTTGCCAAAACTCCTGATTTTCCTTGCCTTCAGCAGTGCGAATCATCTCGTCCAAAATAGGATTCAGTTCGTCTATCCACCATGCCAAATCGTACTTTTT